>NZ_BAAGPR010000036.1:0-67086 GCF_054783955.1 Streptomyces mayteni
CGCGCCGACCGCGGGGCGCCCCCCGGCGCTCCGCGCAGCGGCCCACCCCCGCGCGGAGCGCGGACGAAAGGGCGGGTGGGTGGGCAAAACCCCACCTCCCGGCCACACGCCGCGCATCGCGCGGCAGGCGTACGCTCACCCCCAGGCCGTGTCAGACACCGCAGAGGGGACGAACCGTGCCGGTCGAGGGGCGACGGGACAGCCGTTTCGGGCAACTGCTGCGTCGGGGGTTCAGCGACCCGCGGGCCGCCGAGGTGCTGTTGGACGGTCCGGTGTTGCGCCCGGCCGCCGGCGACGGGGTGTTGCTCGACGCGCTCGGCGCCACCGCCGACCCCGATCTGGCGCTCCGCTCGCTGGCCAGGCTCGCCGAGGCCCAGCCGGCCGACGAACTCGCGCTGCTGCTGGACACGCTGCTGGCGGCGAAGCCGCTGCGCGACCGGCTGCTCGGGGTGCTCGGCGCGTCGGAGGGGCTCGCCGACCGGCTGGCCAGGTATCCCGCCGACTGGCAGGCGCTGGTCGCGTTCGAGACCGCCGACCTGCACCCGGGGACCGTCGAGTTCGAGACGGCGCTGGCGCCGGCCACCGACCCGGACGGGCTCCGGGTCCGCTACTACCGAGCGCTGCTCACCATCGCCGCCCGGGACATCACCGGCACCACGGGGTTCGCCGAGACCGCCGCCGAGCTGGCCGACCTCGCCACCGCGACGCTGCGCGCCGCACTGCGGATCGCGCAGCGCGAGGCGCCGGCCGACGCCGCGGCCTGCCGGCTGGCCGTCATCGGAATGGGCAAGTGCGGCGGCCGGGAGCTCAACTACGTGTCGGACGTCGACGTGATCTTCGTGGCCGAGCCGGCCGAGGGCACCGAGGAGGGCCCGGCGCTCCAGGCCGCCACCCGGCTCGCCGCCCACATGATGCGGATCTGCTCCGACACCACCGCCGAGGGCACCATCTGGCCGGTGGACGCCAACCTCAGGCCCGAGGGCCGGAACGGGCCGCTCGTCCGCACCCTCTCCAGCCATCTCGCCTACTACCGCCGCTGGGCCAAGACCTGGGAGTTCCAGGCGTTGCTGAAGGCCCGCCCGGTCGCCGGCGACGCCGACCTCGGTGCCGAGTACCACGCCGCCGTGGCGCCGCTGGTCTGGCGGGCCGCCGAGCGGGAGAACTTCGTCTCCGACGTGCAGCAGATGAGGCGCCGCGTCGAGGAGTCCATCCCGGCGGCCCAGGCCGAGCGGGAGCTGAAGCTCGGGCCGGGCGGGCTGCGTGACGTCGAGTTCGCCGTCCAGCTGCTGCAACTCGTGCACGGCCGCACCGATCCCGAGCTGCGGCACGTCACCACCCTCGACGCACTCGACGCGCTGGCCGCCGGTGGCTACGTCGGCCGGCAGGACGCCAAGTCCCTCGACGCCTCCTACCGTTTCCTCCGCACCGTCGAGCACCGCATCCAGCTGCACCGGCTGCGGCGCACCCATCTGATGCCGGTCGACGACGTGGACCTGCGCCGCCTCGGCCGGTCGCTCGGCTTCCTCGGCGAGCCGGTCGAGGAGCTGACGGCGGCCTGGCGCCGGCACACCGCGGCCGTCAGGCGGCTGCACGAGAAGCTGTTCTACCGGCCGCTGCTGGACGCCGTGGCCAGGCTCGGCGGCGAGGGGCAGGTCGTCAGGCTCGGCCAGGCCGCGGCCCGCGAGCGCCTCGAGGCGCTCGGCTACGCCGACCCGGTCGCCGCGCTGCGGCACCTGACGGCGCTGGCCTCCGGGGTCAGCAGGAAGGCCGCGATCCAACGGACGCTGCTGCCGGTGCTGCTCGACCGGTTCGCCGACTCGGCCGACCCGGACTCCGGGCTGCTCGGCTTCCGCAAGGTGTCGGACGCGCTCGGCACCAGCCCCTGGTACCTGCGGCTGCTGCGGGACGAGGGCGCGGCCGCCGAGAACCTGGCCCGGGTGCTGTCGGCCGGCCGCTTCGCCCCCGACCTGCTGCTGCGGGCCCCCGAGGCCGTCGCGTTGCTCGGCGACCCGGCCGGGCTTCGCCCCCGCGAACGGGCGGCGCTCAGCCAGGAGGCGCTGGCCGCGGTGCGTCGGGCCGGGAGCCCAGAGGCGGCCGTCGCCGCGGTGCGCGGCGTCCGCCGCCGCGAGCTGTTCCGCACCGCGGCCGCCGACATCATCGACGCGTACACGCCCGAGGACAGCCCGGCCGCCCGGCCCCCGGCGGCGGTGCTCGACCGGGTCGGCCACGCCCTCACCGACATCAACGCCGCCGCCATCGCCGCCGCGCTGCGGGCGGCGACCGACGCCACCACGCCGGACGGCGCGGAGCCGCCGATCAGGCTGGCCGTCATCGCCATGGGCCGGTTCGGCGGCCACGAGCTGGGCTACGGCTCGGACGCCGACGTGATCCTGGTCCACGAGCCGCGCGAGGGCGTCGAGGAACAGCCGGCCGCGCGGGCCGCGTTCGCCATCGCCAACGAGATGATCCGGCTGCTGCAACTGCCGAGCATCGACCCGCCGCTGCTGATCGACGCCGGGCTGCGCCCGGAGGGCAGGAACGGCCCGCTGGTCCGCTCCCTCACCAGCTACGCCGCCTACTACCGCCGCTGGTCGCTGGTCTGGGAGAGCCAGGCGCTGCTGCGCGCCGAACCGGTGGCCGGGGACGTGGAGCTCGGCGCCCGCTTCGTGGAGCTGATCGACCCGCTGCGCTATCCGGCCGACGGGCTGAGCGACGAGTCGGTGCGGGAGATCCGCCGCCTCAAGGCCCGGATGGAGGCGGAGCGGCTGCCACGCGGCGCCGACCCCACCCTGCACACCAAGCTGGGCCGTGGCGGGCTGTCGGACGTCGAATGGACCGCGCAACTCCTCCAGCTGCGGCACGGCGCCGAGGTGCCGGCGCTGCGCACCACCAGGACCCGGGCCGCGCTGGCCGCCGCCGCGGCGGCCGGGCTGCTCGACGAGGAGGACGCGGGGGTGCTCGACGAGGCGTGGGTGCTGGCTTCCCGGGCGCGCAACGCGGCGCTGCTGGTGCGCGGTCGGCCGCTCGACTCCTTCCCCGGCGACCCGCGCGAGGCGGCCGCGGTGGCCCGCTATCTGGGCTACGAGCCTGGCGAGGTGGGCCGGATGCTGGACGACTACCGGCGCACCACCCGGCGCGCCAGGGTCGTCGTGGAGCGGCTGTTTTATGAGGGGTGAGGGGCTACGAGGGTTGAGGTGTTACGTGGGCTGGGCCGTGGCCGGCGCGGGTTCCGGCTCCGGCACCTGGCGCGGCAGCCGGTAGCACCACCGGCCGAACCAGAGGCGGGCGACGAGGTAGCCGAAGGCGAGGCAGATCGCGCCGCCGATCGCGTCGAGCCAGAAGTGGTTGGCGGTGGCCACGATGACCAGCAGGGTGAGCGCCGGGTAGAGCGCGCCGAGGATCCGCAGCCACAGCGGCCTGGCCAGCACGGCGATGGTGATCCCGCACCACAGGGACCAGCCGATGTGCATCGAGGGCATCGCCGCGTACTGGTTGGAGACGTCCGCCATGGCGGTGCCCTGGTTGGAGAGCGAGCCCCAGGTGCGGTGCACCGCCGCCGTGTCGATGAAGTCCATGCCGGCCATCAGCCGGGGCGGCGCCAGCGGGAAGAAGTAGTAGCCGAGCAGCGCCACCCCGGTGGTGGCGAACAGCACCAGGCGGGTCGCGCCGTAGCGCCCGGGGTGGTGGCGGAAGAGCCAGACCAGCACCCCGATGGTCACCACGAAGTGCAGCGTGGCGTAGTAGTAGTTCATCGGGACGATGAGCCACGTGACGCCGGCGATGGCGTGGTTGACGGCCAGCTCGAAGTCGAGGCTGAGGTGGCCCTGGAGGTCCCAGATCCAGCGGGCGTGCCGCTGGGCGGTCTCGATGCGCTCGGGTGCGGCGTTGCGGATGAGCGAGTAGACGCCGTAGCTGACGGCGATCAGCAGCAGCTCGAACCAGAGCTTGGGCCGGTGCGGGGCGCGGAGCCTGGCCAGGTGTCTCGGGCGGGCGGCCGAAGCCGATTCTGACCGGTTGGTCACGGGCTCAGCCGCTTCCACTTGCTCTTCTTCTTTCACCGTGACGCCGCCTGCCCCCATAGATACACAGTCTGCCAGAAGACTGACGGCGAGCTGATCATCGCAATTGGGAAAGTCGTCCGGATACGCTGGATTGCTCCCGTCCTTGGACCTACCGCCGGGCTGGCGGGAAGTGAGGTCTGTGGAGCTGGTGTAAGACCCGGCCTGTGGTTCCGCCCACGGAGGCTGTCAGCGATGAAGCAGAAAGCCCAACCTGTGAGGGGAGGACTCCCCGCCGATTGGTGGGGAGGAGGTCAACCCATGGTGTGGTCTTCGACCGGCCACCCCACGGGCCGGCGCCGGAACCGGGCTCCTCAAGCCACGGCCGGCGCCGCCGTCGTCGATCCCCGCACTACCAGCTCCGGCATGCTGCGTTCTTCCGGGGGGGCGACCCCCGGGCCCCCGCATGCGCCGTGCGGCCGTCACGTTCCTCCCGCCGTCGGCGCCGCCGTCGTCGATCCCCGCACCACCAGCTCCGGCATGCTGCGTTCTTCCGGGGGGCGACCCCCGGGCCCCCGCATGCGCCGTGCGGCCGTCACGTTCCTCCCGCCGTCGGCGCCGCCGTCGTCGATCCCCGCACCACCAGCTCCGGCATGAAGACGAACTCGCTGGGCGGCGCCGGGGTGCCGCCGACCTCCTCGAGGAGGGCGCGGACCGCGGCCTGGCCCATGGCCGGGACCGGTTGGCGGATCGTCGTCAGCGGCGGGTCGGTGAAGGCGATCAGCGGCGAGTCGTCGAAGCCGATGACCGAGCAGCCCTCGGGGACCGGCAGGCCGCGCTGGCGCGCCGCGCGGATCGCGCCGAGCGCCATCATGTCGCTGGCGCAGATCACCGCCGTGCAGCCGCGCTCCAGCAGCGCGGCGGCCGCGGCCTGGCCGCCCTCCAGGGTGAAGAGGGAGTGCTCAACGAAGCGCTCGGCCTCCGCGGCCTGGAGGCCCAACTCCTCCCGCATCGCCTGGAGGTAGCCCTCGATCTTGCGGCGCACCGGAACGAAGCGGGCAGGGCCGAGGGCCAGGCCGATCCGGCGGTGGCCGAGCGAGGCCAGATGGGTGACGGCGAGCCGCATCGCCGCCCGGTCGTCGGGGGACACGGCGGGCGCCCGCACCTTGGGCGAGTAGCCGTTGATCAGCACGAACGGCACCCCGTGCGCGCGCAGTCGCTCGTAGCGCTCCATGTCGGCGCTGGTGTCGGCGTGCAGCCCGGAGATGAAGATGATGCCGGCCACGCCGCGCTCCACCAGCATGCCGGTGAGCTCGTCCTCCGTGGAACCGCCGGGGGTCTGGGTCGCGAGCACCGGCGTGTAGCCCTGGCGGGTGAGCGCCTGGCAGATGACCTGGGCGAACGCGGGGAAGATCGGGTTCTCCAACTCGGGGGTGATCAGCCCCACCAGGCCCGCGCTCCGTTTCTGGAGCCGGGCCGGGCGCTCGTAGCCCAGCAGGTCGAGCGCGGTCAACACGGAGTCGCGGGTGGCGGCGGCGACGCCCGGCTTGCCGTTGAGCACCCGGCTGACCGTCGCTTCGCTGACCCCCGCCTGGGCTGCGATGTCGGCAAGCCGTGCGGTCATGGATCCGGACTGTACCGGCCGGGGGTCGGCATGCCCACCGGGCGGGGCGGAGTGCACCGGATTGTGGGAGTTCGTTCGCTGACGCCCACTCAGCGTGCGCCGGCGCGGGGCGGATTCCGGCGGATTGGCACCATAATCTTCCTTGCAGAAAATTGCCGCAAGGTCTTTCCAAAGCATTGCCCCACTGTTACGTTCCTGCCAGCCCGGCGCCGCAGTGGCGCGACGCAGCGGGGCGAATCAGCCTCGCCCCGAACCGGGCGTAACGCTTTGAAGGAGTTCACATGCGGCGCAGCATAGGGACGACAGCCGTGGTGGCGGCGCTGGCTCTTGCCGCAACGGCTTGCGGCAGCGACGACGACTCCAGCGGGGACGACGGCGCCGGCGGCGAGTTGAGCGGCACCGTCACCTTCTGGGACACCTCGAACGAGACCGAGGCCGAGGTCTTCCAGGCGGTCGCCGAGGACTTCGAGGCCGAGAACCCGGGTGTCACCGTCGAGTACGTCAACATCGGCTTCGACGACGCGCAGAACCGGTTCAAGAACGCGGCCGGCGCCAACGAGGCGCCGGACGTGATGCGCACCGAGGTCGCCTGGGTGGCGGACTTCGCCAGCCTCGGCTACCTCTACCCGCTCGACGGCACCGCCGCGCTGGAGAACGAGGACGACTTCCTGGAGACGGCCTGGGCGAGCACCCAGTACGCGGACCAGACGTACGCCGTCCCGCAGGTCACCGACACCCTCGCGCTCTTCTACAACCGGAGCCTGCTCGAGGAGGCCGGCGTCGAGGTGCCCGAGTCGCTCGACGACGTCGAGGCGTCCCTCCCCGCCTTCCAGGAACAGGGCGTCACCCCGCTCTACGTCCGCGGCGACGACCCCTACTGGTTCCTGCCCTTCCTCTACGGCGAGGGCGGCGACCTGGTGGACGACGAGGCGCAGCGGGTCACCGTCGACGACGAGGCCGGCACCGCGGCGTTCGCCCGGATGAACGAGCTGATCGCGTCAGGCGCCGGCATCACGGACACCACCGACGGCTGGGAGAACATGATGTCCGGCTTCGCCGCTGGCGAGGTCGCGATGATGATCAACGGCCCCTGGGCCATCGCCGACGCCACCGCGGCCCTCGGCGAGGACCTCGGCGTCGCCCCCGTCCCCGCCGGCGGCCAGGCGCAGGGCTCCCCGCTCGGCGGCTGGAACTACGGCGTGTACGCCGGCACCCCGGACGCCGACGCCTCCTTCGAGTTCGTCCGCTACATGAGCTCGGCCGCCACCCAGCAGCGGATCACCGAGGAGCTGAGCCTGCTCCCCACCCGCGAGTCCGTCTACGCCGAACAGTCCGTCGTGGACAACGAGATGGTGCAGTTCTTCAAGCCCGCCGTGGACGTGGCGCACGAGCGCCCCTGGATCCCGCAGGCCCAGTCGCTCTTCGAGCCGCTGCAGATCTCCATCGAGGCCATGCTCACCGGCTCCGCGTCGCCCGAGCAGGCGGCCGCCGACACCGGCGACGCCTACCGCGACCTCCTCGAAGACTGGCAGTGAGCGATGGGCGGGGAGGGCCGACACGATGGCCGCTGACACCGTGAACGCACCGGGCACGGCCCCGGTCCTGGCCGCGGGCGCCGAGCGCGCCCGCGGCCCCCGCCGCGGGCGGCGCGCCGACCGGCCCGCCGGGCCGCTGCGCCGCCGGCTCGCCACCTACTGGTACGCCTGGGCCATGATCGCGCCGGTGGTCGCCGTGATCGGGGTGATCATCGGCTGGCCCCTGGTCCGCGGCGTCTACCTCTCGCTCACCGACGCCGACGAGGCCAACGTCGAGCGGCAGATCGGCGTCAACAAGATCGAGGCGACCTACGAGTTCGTCGGCCTCGAGAACTACTCGAGGATCCTCAGGGACGGCGACTTCTGGGACCGGCTCGGCTGGACCGTCGTCTGGACGGTCGCCTGCGTCGGCATCACCTTCCTGCTCGGCCTCGGCCTCGCCGTGATGCTCAACCGCGCCTTCCGCGGCCGCACCCTCTACCGGATGGCGCTCATCCTGCCCTGGGCCATCCCGGCCTTCGTCTCCGTCTTCGCCTGGCGGATGCTCTACAACGAGCGCAACGGCATCCTCAACGGCCTGCTCGACAAGGGCGGCATCGACGGCATCGCCTGGCTCTCCGACCCCACCTGGGCCAAGGTCGCCGTCATCGCCGTCAACGTCTGGCTCGGCGTCCCCTTCATGCTGATCGCGATGCTCGGCGCCCTCCAGTCCATACCCGGCGAGCAGTACGAGGCCGCCGAGATGGACGGCGCCAACGCCTGGCAGCGGTTCTGGAACATCACGCTCCCCGGCGTCCGTTCGGTCAGCATGACCGTGGTGCTGCTCAGCACCATCTGGACCTTCAACATGTTCCCGGTGATCTTCCTGCTGACCCGCGGCGGGCCAGCAGGATCGACCGACATCCTGGTGACCGAGGCCTTCCGATTGGCCTTCGTCTCCAGTCCTCGGGATTTCGCGAACTCCGCTACCTGGGGCGTGCTCATCCTGCTGCTCCTGGTGCTGTTCGCGATGGGTTACCGCAGGGCTCTCCGCAAGCAAGGAGAGGTGTGGTGACCGTGACTCCGCACCCCGATCCGAAGAACGAGGGCTTCCAACCCGAAGGTTGCGGTCCAGCCCGAACCGACCCCTTTCGGGACGAAGAGAAGCTACCACAGGCGAAGGGGGCTATTCCCCCATCTGCCCAAACCCGTGATCGGCTCACTAGGAGAGTGATGGCCTCCACTGAGACGGCACAGCGAGACGATTCAGGCTCCGGCCGCTCCGTCGCCCACCGCAGCCGGCACCGCCGGCAGCGTGGGGAGCGCTCCCGGCGCGCCTCCGTCGGCCTGCACCTGGCGCTGCTGCTCGCCGCGGTGATCGCGGTCTTCCCGCCCTTCTGGCTGCTGGTCACCTCCTTCAAGCCGAAGAGCGACACCTTCACGCTCTCCTTCCTCTCCGACTTCACGCTGGACAACTACGACCACGTCATCAACGACACCGAGTTCCTCACCTGGTTCGGTAACTCGGTGCTGATCGTGCTCGTCACCACCGTGGTCGGCGTGCTGATCTCCGCCACCACCGGGTACGCGCTCAGCCGCTTCCGCTTCCCCGGCATGCGCCCGCTGATGTGGACCCTGCTGATCACCCAGATGTTCCCGATGGCGGTGCTGATCGTGCCGCTCTACAACCTGATGTCGCGCTACGGCCTGCTCAACCAGCCCGTCGCGCTGATCGTCACCTACCTGACGATCGCCGTGCCGTTCTGCGCCTGGATGATGAAGGGCTTCTTCGACACCATCCCGGTCTCCATCGACGAGTCGGGCCGGGTCGACGGGCTCTCCCCGTTCGGCACCTTCTGGCGGCTCGTCATGCCGCTGGCCAGGCCGGGCCTCGCCGTGACCGGCTTCTACACCTTCGTCACCGCCTGGGCCGAGGTCGCCTACGCCACCGCCTTCCTGACCGGCGAGACCAACCTCACGCTCGCCGGCGGCCTCCAGACCTTCGTCAACCAGCACACCCAGGACTGGCACCTGATGACGGCGGCCGCCGTGCTGATCGCGGTGCCCGCCACGCTCGTCTTCGGCTACGCGCAGCGCCATCTGCAGTCAGGTCTCACGGCCGGCGCGACGAAGTCCTGAGCGCCGACCACCGGACCCCGACCCTCCCGACCGGCCCCAACCACCCAGGGATGACATGACCCAGCACCTCGCCGACCGCACCGAGCCGAACGGCCCCGGCACCGAAAGCCGGCCGGACTGGTGGCGCGACGCGGTCATCTACCAGGTCTACCCGCGCTCCTTCGCCGACGGCGACGGGGACGGCATGGGCGACCTGCCCGGCATCCGCAGCCGGCTGCCCTACCTCGCCGAACTCGGCGTGGACGCCGTGTGGCTGAGCCCGTTCTACGCCTCGCCCCAGGCGGACGCCGGCTACGACGTCGCCGACTACCGGGCCATCGACCCCATGTTCGGCGACCTGCACGACGCCGACGCCCTCATCCGCGACGCCCACGACCTGGGCCTGCGGATCATCGTCGACCTGGTGCCCAACCACTCGTCCGACCGGCACGAGTGGTTCCAGCGCGCGCTCCGCCAGGGCCCGGGATCCCCGCTGCGGGACCGCTACCACTTCCGGCCTGGCAAGGGCGCCGACGGCGAACTCCCGCCCAACGACTGGGAGTCCATCTTCGGCGGCCCCGCCTGGACCCGCACCACCAACCCGGACGGCACCCCGGGCGAGTGGTACCTCCACCTCTTCGCCCCCGAACAGCCCGACCTCAACTGGGACAACCAGGCCGTCCACGACGAGTTCCGCTCCGTGCTGCGGTTCTGGCTGGACATGGGCGTCGACGGCTTCCGGATCGACGTCGCGCACGGCCTGATCAAGGAGGCTGGACTGCCCGACATGGGCCAGTCGGGCCAGCTCAGGATGCTCGGCACCGACGTGCTGCCGTTCTTCGACCAGGACGGCGTCCACGAGATCTACCGCTCCTGGCGCAAGATCCTCGACGAGTACCCGCAGCAGCGCATCGCCGTCGCCGAGGCGTGGACCCCGACCGCCGAGCGCACCGCGCTCTACGTCCGCCCCGACGAGCTGCACCAGGCGTTCAACTTCCACTACCTGACCACCCCCTGGGGCGCCGACGAGCTGCGCGAGGTCATCGACAGCTCGCTCGACTCCATGCGGCCGGTCGGCGCCCCCACCACCTGGGTGCTCTCCAACCACGACGTGGTCAGGCACCGCACCCGGCTCGGCGACAGCCTCGCCCGCGCCAGGGCCGCCACCCTGCTGATGCTGGCGCTGCCCGGCTCTGCCTACCTCTACCAGGGCGAGGAGCTCGGCCTGCCCGAGGTCGTCGACCTGCCGGACGAGGTGCGCCAGGACCCGGCGTTCTTCCGGCGCGCCAACCACACCGCCGACGCGACGGACGCCGAGGACGGGCAGGACGGGCTGCGGGACGGCTGCCGGGTGCCCATCCCCTGGACGGCGCAGGGCAGTTCGTTCGGGTTCGGCAGCGGCGGCAGCTGGCTGCCGCAGCCGCCGGCCTGGGGCAAGCTCTCCGTCGCCGCCCAGACCGGCGACCCCACCGCCACCCTGGAGCTGTACCGGGCGGCGCTGGCGATCCGCCGCGAGCAGCCGGCGCTCGGCGCGGGCGACGAGGTGGAGTGGCTGGCCACCCCGCCGGGCGTGCTGGCCTTCCGGCGGCGGTCCGGGGAAAACGGGCCCGCGGTGGTCTGCGCCGTCAACACCACCGACAAGCCCGTCGAGTTGCCCGACGTCCTCACCCCGGGCGGCAGCCGGCTGCTGGCCAGCGGCCCCTGGCCGGAGGGCACCGCGCTGCCGGCCGACACCACCGTCTGGTGGGGGGAGTGAGCGATCCGGGCTCGGACGCCAGGAGCCCCCGGCTCGCCGACCTCGCCCAGCAGGCCCGGGTCAGCGAGGCCACGGTCAGCCGGGTGCTCAACGGCAAGTCGGGGGTGGCGGCGGCCACCCGGCAGCGGGTGCTCGCCGCCCTCGACGTCCTCGGCTACGAGCGCCCGCTGCGCCTACGGCAGCGCAGCGCGGGGCTGATCGGTCTGGTCATCCCCGAGTTGACCAACCCCATCTTCCCGGCCTTCGCCCAGGTGATAGAGCAGGTGCTGGCCGGCCACGGCTACACCCCGGTGCTGTGCACCCAGTCGCCGGGCGGCGCCACCGAGGACGACCTCGTGGACCAGCTCGTCGAACGCGGCGTCACCGGCATCGTGTTCCTCTCCGGGCTGCACGCCGACACCACGGCCGACCCGGCCCGCTACGCCAGGCTGGCCGGGCGCGGCGTGCCGTTCGTGTTGATCAACGGCTTCAACGAGCGGATCAACGCGCCGTTCGTCTCCCCGGACGACGCCGCCGCGACGCGGATCGCGGTGCGGCATCTGCGGGCGCTCGGCCACGAGCGGATCGGCCTGGCCGTGGGGCCGCACCGGTTCGTGCCGGTGCGGCGCAAGGTCGCCGGCTTCGAGGCCGAGCTGAACGGGCGGGGCGTCGTGCAGCACACGCTGTTCAGCGTCGAGGGCGGCCAGGCCGCCACCTCCTCCCTGCTGGACGCCGGCTGCACCGCCGTCGTCTGCGGCAGCGACATGATGGCGCTCGGCGCCATCCGGGCGGTGCGGCAGCGCGGGCTCGACGTACCGACCGACGTGTCGGTCGTCGGCTACGACGACTCCGACCTGTTCGCCTTCACCGACCCGCCGTTGACCACGCTCCGCCAGCCGGTGCGGGCCATGGCGAGCGCGGCGGTCGACGCCCTGCTCGAGGAGATCGGCGGCAACCTCGTGCAGCACACCGAGTTCGTCTTCCAACCGGAGCTCGTGCTGCGCGGCTCGACCGCGGTGGCGCCGCGCGGCTGACCGCTCGTCGGGTGCGCGAACGCGCCGCGCTTCGCAAGAAATTGCGGAGTCGTGGCGCGGAGGTTACGGGAGTCGTGCGCGATGCCTTGACCGACCTGGCTGTCGCCCCTACGGTCTCCGCAAGTTCTTGCAGTTCTTTCTTTCCCTTGCAGGCCCTCCGTCCTCCGGGAGGCGTTCATGCACATCCGACAACTCGCGAGCACCGTGCTGGCCGGCCTGTTGGCCGTCGCCGGCTCCGTGGTCTCGCTCACCGCCGCGACCCCCGCCCAGGCCGCACCACCCGGTGCCCGGGATGTCACCGCGGTCCTCTTCAACTGGAACTTCGACTCCATCGGCCGCGAGTGCCAGCAGCGGCTCGGGCCGGCCGGCTACGGCTACGTCCAGGTCTCCCCGCCCCAGGAGCAGATCCAGGGCGGCCAGTGGTGGACCGCCTACCAGCCCGTCAGCTACCGCATCCAGAGCCGGCTCGGCGACCGCGCCCAGTTCGAGAACATGGTGGACCGCTGCGCCGCGGCCGGCGTCGGCGTGGTCGTCGACACCGTCATCAACCACATGTCCGCCGGTTCCGGCACCGGCACCGGCGGCTCCTCCTACACCAAGTACGACTATCCGGCGGCCCCGTACAGCGATGGCGACTTCCACACCTGCCGGCGGAACATCGCCAACTACGCCGACCGCGGCGACGTCCAGAACTGCGAACTGGTCGGCCTCTCCGACCTGGACACCGGCAAGGACTACGTCAGGCAGCGCATCGCCGACTACATGAACGACCTGCTGTCCCTCGGCGTCGCCGGCTTCCGGATCGACGCGGCCAAGCACATGGCGGCCGCCGACCTGGCGGCCATCCGCTCCCGGCTCGACGACCCGAACGCCTACTGGAAGCAGGAGGTCATCCACGGGGCCGGCGAGGCCGTGCAGCCGGGCGAGTACCTGGGCAACGGCGACGTCCAGGAGTTCCGCTACGGCCGCGACCTCAAGCGGGTCTTCCAGAACGAGAACCTGGCCTACCTCGCCAACTTCGGCGAGGGCTGGGGCTACCTGTCGGACGACCGGGCCGCCGTCTTCGTCGACAACCACGACACCGAGCGCAACGGCTCCACCCTCACCTACCGCGACGGCGTGAACTACACGCTGGCCAACGTCTTCATGCTGGCCTGGCCCTACGGCTCGCCCGACGTGCACTCCGGCTACGAGTTCACCGACCACGACGCGGGGCCGCCCAACAACGGTGCGGTGAGCGCCTGTTGGCAGGGCGGCTGGGAGTGCCAGCACGCCTGGCCCGAGATCGAGTCCATGGTGGGCTTCCGCAACGCGACCAACGGCCAGGCCGTCACCAACTGGTGGGACAACGGCAACGACGCGATCGCCTTCGGCCGCGGCTCGGCCGGCTTCGTCGCCATCAACCACGAGACCTTGGCCCTCACCCGCACCTACCAGACCTCGCTGGCCGCCGGCAGCTACTGCGACGTCCAGACCGGCAACCAGGTGACCGTCAACGGCTCGGGACAGTTCACCGCGACGCTGGGCAGCAACACGGCGCTCGCCCTGCACACCGGCGCCCGCACCTGTGACAGCCCGGTCGCGGCGGGCGCCGCGTTCCAGGTGAACGCCACCACGCAGCCAGGCGAGAACATCTACGTGGTGGGCGACATCCCGCAGCTCGGCGGCTGGGACCCGGCCAGGGCGATCCGGCTGAGCGCCGACGGCTACCCGCTCTGGCGGCTCAACCTCGCCCTGCCGGCCGGCACCACCTTCCAGTACAAGTACGTGCGCCGCTGGGACGGCGGGACCGGCGTCACCTGGGAGTCCGGCGCCAACCGCACCGCCACCGTGCCGAGCGGCGGCCTGGTGACTCTCAACGACACCTGGCGGTCGTGACCGCCCTGGCGGGCTGAACGCTCCGAAGGAACCGGTGCGCTCCCGAAAGGGCCGGGGCTTCGCCCCGGGCCCCGGGAGCGTGCCCTTTCCGTGAGCCGCTGCCCTTTCCGGGCCATGCCCCCGCCAGGGGAGCCCGTCAGTCGACCGGGGCGAGCCAGCCATCCAGGACAACGGTGCCCTCGCCGAACCGTTCGGCGAGGGCCGCCGCCAACTCGGGGGTGGCGACCGGCACATCGGCCCTGACCACGTTGTGGACGTCGTCGACGTAGGAGCCCTGGGTCTCGGGGAACTCCGTCATCACTTCGGCCTGGATGTCCAGGAGCTCGGCGTAGTCGTGCTCGGCCGTGGTCAGGCAGAGCGGGCCGTCCCACAGCTCGCGCAGCCGCTCCTCGTAGGCGGCCGGGTCGTCCGTGAAGCGGACGGTGACGATGGCGGTGTCGTCCCGCTGGTCGATCCAGCCGCCCGCGTAGGTGTCGAAGATCGAGGCGCCGGCGATCGCCTCGCCCGCCGTGCCGTCCTCCACCAGGGTCCGGTCCACCGGCTCCCAGCCGCCCTCCGGCTCGGGGCACGGCGTCTCGAACTCCTCATCGAAGAGCGGCTCTTCGGCCTGTTCCGCGTCCGCGTCCGCGTCCGCCTCCTGGACGGCGTCGGTCGGCGGCTGGGCGAGCGTCAGCCGCTCGCCGTCCCAGGTGCCGACCACGTCGTAGCTGCCCCAGGTGGTGCCGAGGGCCGACTCGGCGGTCAGGTCCGTCCAGCTCCAGCCGACCACCTCGATACCGCCCGAGCACTGCGGCGGATACGACTCCTGCAACCCCCAGCACATCAGCGGCCCCTCGTCGCCGCTCTCCAACACCGTGACGTCGGTTCCCTCGTAGACCAGCGGCTCGGTCCCCGGCGCGTCGGCCGCGTCGGCCGGCGGCGTCTCGCTGCCGCAACCGGTCAGCACGATCAGCGGGACGACCACCAGCGAGCCCGAATACCTCAGCGCACCCCTCATGCCGATCTGATGCGGACACCGGCGGATCGGTTCCCGTCAGGAACCGAGCATCGACAACTCGCCGCCGCCCTCGAGCCGGGCGGTCAGCTCGGTGCTCGTGCCCTGCTCGGCCGGCAGGGCCAGGGTGCGGCCGGCGCCGTCGCCGCTGACCGCGCCCTCGGCGGTGATCTCCGTGACCCCCTCGCTCGCGGCCGCCAGCAGATACCAGTTCTCCGCGGGTGACATCCACAGCGCCCCGCTGAGCACGGCGGGCCGCCGCTCGCCGCAGGAGGCGCTGTCCTCCGCGCTGGCCGTCACCGCGGCCGGCTCGGTGGCGCGCTCGGCCGGCGGCAGGAAGACGGCCAGGGACCGGCTGCCGGTGCCCCGCCAGGTGTCGCCCCGCAGGCACACCCACCGGGCGGTGCCGGCGGCTTCCGGCAGCTGCTGCTCGGCGAAGTCCCAGGCGTTGAGCGTGCGCATCCCGGCCCCGCTCACCAGCGGCAACTGGCAGGCCATCCGCGCCCACTGGGCCCGCTCCTCGGTCGAGCCGATCCAGTTGCGCGGCTCCGCCGGGGCGCCGCCGGTCAGCACCGCGGGCGCCAACTCGCCCAGATCCGCCAGCAGATACGGCTCGGCGGCCCCCTGTGGGGTGACCGCGAGGGCGGCGAACGAGGCGCACTCGCCCGGACGTTCGCCCGGCTCGCCGGCGGCGGTGCGCAGCGGGTCGGTGACGCCGTGGTCGTCCACGGCCAGCTCGGCGGTGGCCGCGGTGGGGTCGAGCAGCTGGAGGGTGCCGGCCTCGGCGACCCAGGGGGCCAGCAGATAGCGGGTGTTGCCGTCGCCGCGGCTGACCACCGCGGCGGCCGAGGAGACCAGGTCGGCGCCGTCCACCCGGGCGAAGTCCAGCGCCACCCGACCGCCGTCGGCGCCGTCCTGCTCGGCGTACCTGACGAGCCGCAGCCCGTCGTGGAGCAGCACCACCGACGTGCCGCCGGACTCGCCGGCGTAGAGCAGCTGGGCGGGGCCCGGCGCGGGGCCCGTCTGGGTGCCTGGGGTCGCCGAGACGGCCACGCTCTCGCCCGGCCTGGCCCACACCGCCAGGGCCCGGCGCAGCAGCCCGGTGTCGTCCACCGCCTCGCCGCGGGCCGGCCAGACGGAGAAGTCGAGCCGGGCCGAGCGCTTCCAGGTGTCGGCCGGGACGCGCCGCAGCCCGTTCGGGTCGAGCGCGGCCTCCGCCGCCTCGTTCCGGCTGTAGCTGGGGGCGGCCGCGCCGTCCGGGCCCCAGCCGTCCGGCAGCAGTGCGAGACCGCCGGCGACCACGAGGGTGAGCGCCGCGGCGCCGAACAGCGCGCCCCTGGCGTGCTGGCGGCGGCGCAGCAGGTCGGTGGCCCTGGCCTGGAGCGCGCACGGGTCGGCCAGCTCGACCGCGGCCGGCAGCCCGGCGGCCGCCGCCACGGCGGCCGCCGCGTCGTCCGCCGGGGGGCCGGTGGCGGCGAGCAGCCGGCGGACGGCCGGCTCGTCGAGCCCGTCGACGCGGCGCAGGGCGTAGGCGGCGCGGCCGGCCGGGGTGAGCTCGGCGAGCCGCTGGTCGAGGGTGAGTTCCTCGGGCTCGCCGGCGCGCGGGAACAGCCGCAGGCCCACCACCTGGGGCAGCGACCACGGCGGGCGCGGCACCCGGCGCCTCGTCCTGGCCGCGTCGAGCGCGGCCCGCAGCACCCGGTGCCGCAGGTAGGTGTAGCCGGCGTCGGCGCCGTCCCGCTGCGGGGGCGGGGCCGGCTCGTCCTGGGCGGATCTGCCGCGGGGGAGGGCGCGTTGGGCGAGCGCGTGCGCGGTGAGCACCCGCCGCTGGCGGCCCAGCGAGTGCGGGAGGACGAGGTAGCCGAGCCGCACGAGCCGCGGATAGTGCTCGACCAGCGCCGCCTCGGCCCGGTCGAGGCCGACGGGCTCGTGGGTGGTGTCGGTGGGGGTGTCGGGGGAGGTCACATCGCTGGCAGCCACACCGGCAGAACGAGCGGCCCCCGCCGCCGGTTACGCGGCGCGACAGAGCGGCGCGGCGCGGTCAGCGCTCCAGGTACGCGAGCACCGCGAGCACCCGGCGGTTGTCGTCGTCGGACGGCGGAAGCCCCAGCTTGGCGAAGATGTTGGAGGTGTGCTTGGCCACCGCGCGCTCGGTGACGACCAGCCGCTCGGCGATCGCCGCGTTCGAACGGCCCTGCGCCATCAGCTCCATGACCTCCAGCTCACGCGGAGTCAGCTTCTCCAGCGGCGAGTTCTGGGTGCGGCGGGCCAACAGCTGCTGGATCACCTGCGGGTCCATCGCGGTGCCGCCGCCGGCGACCCGGCGGACGGCGTCCACGAACTGGTCGGCGTCGAAGACCCGGTCCTTGAGCAGGTAGCCGACGCCGCCGTTGCCGTCGGCGAGCAACTCGCGGGCGTAGAGCTGTTCGACGTGCTGGGAGAGCACCAGGACCGGCAGCCCAGGCTGTTCGCGGCGGGCCGTGAGGGCGCACTGCAGGCCCTCGTCGGTGAAGGAGGGCGGCAGCCGGACGTCCACCACGGCGACGTCGGGCCGCAGTTCCGCCAGGGCGCGGGTGAGCTCTGGCCCGTTGTCGACGGCGGCGGCGATCTCGAACTCGTGCGCCTCCAGGAGCCGGACCAGACCGTCCCGCAACAGGAACAGGTCTTCGGCGAGGACTACGCGCACGGGGCTCTCCGGAGTGGGGGACGACGGGTTCCGGCCCACCACCCTATCGGCGCCCGGGCGCCGTGGGGCGCCCGGGCGGCGGCTGTCAGCCGCGGGGGAGGACCGTGCCGAGCACGGACGGCAGCGAGTGCCAGTCGGAGCTGACGACGCTGGCGCCGGCGGCGGCCAACTCGGCGGTGCGGGCGGCGGCCTGGGCCTCGGTCGGGGTGGTGGCGCTGATGGCCGGCGGCACGTTGTGGGCGTCGGTCATCACGACCAGGTAGCCGCGGTCGGCGTACCAGTCGAGGTCGACGCCGTCGGTGTAGGCGGTGGCGTCGCCGTCGAAGACCACGAACCAGGGGCGCAGCGTGGCGTCCGCGTAGCGGGCGACGCGCGGGTCGCCGGCCTCGGCGCCGTGCACGGCGGGGAAGGCGGTGGTGGTGCCCAGGGTGCCGGCGGCGGCCGAGTCGCGGAGGTGGCGGCCGTACTCGACGTCCGTCCAGAGCGAGTCGAACGGGTTGCCCTCCTCGACGGTGCCGGGGATCAGGTGGATCAGGAACTTCCCGGCCAGCTCGTCCCGGCTCGGCCAACCGCCAGCCCGAACGGCCTCGTCGAGGGTCGCGTGGTCGCCGGTCAGGTCGCCCGGGCCGAAGACGGCGTCGCCCAGGGCGCCGTTGACCAGCGCGTCGAACTGTGCCGGGCCGCGGCCCAGGTTGGCGGCGAAGCCGTCCTTCAGCTCGATCTTCAGGAGGATCGGCCGGTGGCCCGGGTTGGCGTCGTGCCAGGCGCGGAGGTCGTTCAGGCAGCCGGCGAGCGACTGGTTCCTGGCGCCGGTCCTGAACTGGTCGGCCGACGAGGCGTTCTCGCAGTTGTTGGCGTTGCCGAACGGGTTGTCGTGGGCGACGCGCCAGCCGCTCCCGAAGAAGTTGGTCCAGACATCGAGCTCCAGCATCCCGGCGCCGGAGTCGAGGGCGTCGGCGAAGTAGGGGAAGGTGCCCTGGAGGTAGGCGTTGTGCACGCCGACCGAGGTGGTCGCGGAGTACGCGGTGGCACTCGGCGCCGGGTCGGCGGCCTGGGCCGAGAGGGGGGCGGTCAGGGCCAGCGCGGCGCCGAGCAGGATCGCCGCGCGGGCCAGCAACCGTATTCTTCGCATGGAGTCGCCGCCTTCGCTTCGGTGGGGGCCGTCAGATCAACGCGCCGCCAGCGTATGCGAGTTGGCGTTCGACTTGGTGATGCGTGAGCGAACGGCGGGCCAACGGGCCCGCCGGGAACAGGCGCTATCCGCGCGGGGCGCAGGGGATCTCGATGGTGACCAGGGTCGGGCCGCCGGCCGGGCTGCTCAGGGCGAGCGTGCCGTCGAAGGGGCCGAGCCGGCGCTCCAGGCCGCGGAGCCCGGTGCCGGCGTCCAGGTCGGCGCCGCCCCGCCCGTTGTCCGTGATGGCGATCCTGAGGGTGCGCTCGCGCCCGCTGTAGTAGATGTCCAGCCAGGCGTTGCTCGCGCCCGAGTGCTTGGCCGCGTTGGTCAGTACCTCGCTGATGGCGAAGTAGGCGGCCGACTCGACCGACTCGTCGAGCCGCCCCGGCAGTTCCACGTCCACCTCGACCGGCAGCTGCATGCGCAGCGCGAGCGCCTTGGCCGCGTCGCCCAGGCCCCGCTCGGCCAGCACCGGCGGGTGGATGCCGCGGACCAGGTCGCGCAGCTCGGTCAGCGCCTCGGCGGAGCTGGCGCGGGCCTGCGCGAGCAGCTGCTTGGCCTGCTCGGGGTCGCGCTCGATCAGCGCCTCGACGGTGCCGAGGCTCATGCCCATGGCCACCAGCCTGGCCTGGGCGCCGTCGTGCAGGTCGCGCTCGATCCGGCGCAGCTCGGCGGCCGCCCCGTCCACCGCGTCGTGCCGGGTCTCCGCGAGCCGCTCCACCCGCTGGGCGAGCAGCTGCCGCTCGGAGAGGCCGATCAGCGCCCTGGTCATCAGGAAGTGGCCGCGGATCATCTGGCGGCCGACGTACTGGGCGAGCACGCCGAAGCCGAGGCCGACGAGGGCCGCGAGGACGGCGGTGAACCAGGAGCTCACGGGCACGAAGGCGAACCAGTGGGTGCCGCCCGCGTTCACGATGGGGATCCAGACGCCGGCGAGCAGCACCAGGCCCCAGACGGCGTAGCCCTGGAGCGTGAACGGGATCAGGGCGAGCGTCAGGCCGGCGACGGCGTCGACGAGCAGCCAGCCCGCCTCGCGCCAGGTGGTCTGGTCCCGCAGCATCACCATGCAGCGCTCGACCTGCCCCGCGATGCCGCCCCGGCGGCCGGCCGGCGACCGGTAGCCGGCGGTGATGGTGATCCCGAACCAGTCGGCGGCCAGCCGCCGGCGGTGGTTGGCGTGGGCGCGGACGGCGTCGACGACCAGCGGGGTGGTGAGGACGCCGACGCCGATCGGGATCAGCGCGACCGAGACCGCGAAGAGCACGAACAGCAGCGTGGACGCCATGATCGTCAGCGGGATGAGGAGCAGCCCCTGAGCGCTCGCCAGCAGGGCTTCGCGCAGCCGTCGCCTGTCCATGTGTTTCTTCGACCTCTTCCGTGCCCGTGTCGTCCGTGATCACAGTCTGCTGGTCGGGCCCGGCACGCGTCACGGGGGGCAGCCGCCCGACCCCTGGGTGTACCTGGATACACCCGGCGGTGGGAACGGCCGAGGGCGCGCCCGCCGGGAGTCGGCGGGCGCGCCCTCGTGTGTGGTGCCTCCCCGGACCCGCGCCCGAGCTGCTGGCCGTGGGCCGGGGAGGCGTCTTGGGGAGCCCGTGGGCTCCGGGCCTGCCTCAGACCAGGCCGGCGGCCGCCAGCTCGGTGCAGGCGGTGTCGACCAGCAGCCTGGTCACCACGTAGGGGTCGCAGTTGGCGTTGGGGCGGCGGTCCTCGATGTAGCCCTTCTTGTCCCGCTCGACCTGCCACGGGATGCGGACCGAGGCGCCGCGGTTGGAGACGCCGTAGCTGTACTGGTCCCAGGGGGCCGTCTCGTGGGCGCCGGTGAGGCGGTCCTCGACGCCGACGCCGTAGTTCTTGATGTGCTCGAGCGGCTTGCCGTCCTTGCCCAGCGACTCGCAGGCGGCGATGATCGCGTCGTAGCCCTCGCGCATGGCCTTGGTGGAGAAGTTGGTGTGCGCGCCCGCGCCGTTCCAGTCGCCCTTGGCCGGCTTCGGGTCGAGGGTGGCGGAGACGCCGAAGTCCTCGGCGGTGCGGTAGAGCAGCCAGCGCGCGATCCACAGCTGGTCGGAGACCTCCAGCGGGGAGAGCGGGCCGACCTGGAACTCCCACTGGCCCGGCATGACCTCGGCGTTGATGCCGGAGATCCCGAGGCCGGCCTTGAGGCAGTTCTCCAGGTGCGCCTCGACGATGTCGCGGCCGTAGATCTCGTCCGCGCCGACGCCGCAGTAGTAGCCGCCCTGCGGGGCGGGGAAGCCGTTCTCCGGGAAGCCGAGCGGGCGGGAGCCCTTGAAGAAGGTGTACTCCTGCTCGATGCCGAAGATCGGCTCCTGGGCGGCGAACCGCTCGGCGAGCGGGCGCAGTTGGGCGCGGGTGTTGGAGACGTGCGGGGCGCCGTCGGCGACGTTGTAGACCTCGTTGAGCACCAGCACGTGGTCGCCGCCGCGGATCGGGTCCGGGTAGCTGGCGACGGGCTTGAGGATGCAGTCGGAGGCGTGACCCTCGGCCTGGTTGGTGCTGGACCCGTCGAAGCCCCACTCCGGCGGCTCGACACCGTCGGCCACGATCTTGGTCTTCGAGCGCAGCTTGGCGGTCGGCGAGGTGCCGTCGATCCAGATGTACTCGGCCTTGTAGCTCACGGTTTCGTGCTCCTCCGGGAGGTCATCGCGGGTGCGTCACAGCGCTGAGCGCTCCGCGGGAAACACGGCCGGTCGACGGCGGGCCGGCGGGGCCCGGGTACCGCACCGGACTTCGCACGGCGCTCGGTCAAACCCTCACCACCTGGCATTTCCCGCCAGTTGCCCGACTGTTAAGGAGCTGTGAACTACGTTTCGGCGGGAATACCGGCACCGTGTGATCCCCGGGCCGCCTACGCTGATCGCCGTCGCGATCGGAAGAGAGGCACCGCCATGAGAATCGGACTGCTCGGTACCGGGCCCTGGGCGAGGCTGACCCAGGGGCCAGCGCTCGCGGAGCACCCGGAGGCGGAGCTGGTGGGGGTCTGGGGCCGCAGGCCGCAGGCGGCGGCCGAGCTCGCCGGCCGGCTCGGCACCCGCGCCTACGACAGTGCCGACGAACTCCTCGCGGACTGCGAGGCGGTGGCCATCGCGCTGCCGCCCGACGTGCAGGCGCCGCTCGCGGTGCGAGCCGCGGCGGCCGGCTGCCACCTGCTGCTCGACAAGCCGGTGGCCACCACGGTCGAGGCGGCGCGCGAGCTGGCGGCCGCGACCCGGGCGGCCGGGGTGGCCTCGGTGGTGTTCTTCACGCTGCGGTTCGCGCCCGAGACGGCGGCCTGGGTGGCCGCGCAGAGCGGCGCCGACGGCTGGCTGACCGGGCGCGTCGACTGGTTCTCGCCGGTCTTCGGCGGCGCCGACACGCCCTACTCGGACTCGGCGTGGCGCAAGGAGCGCGGCGCGCTGTGGGACGTCGGCCCGCACGCCCTCTCGCTGCTGCTGCCGCCGCTCGGCGACATCGTGGGACCCGAGGGCGTGGTGGCGGCGCGCGGCCCGGGGGACATGGTGCACGTAGCGCTGCGGCACGTCTCGGGCGCCTCCAGCACGCTGACCCTCTCGCACACCGTGCCGCCGCAGGCGTCCGCGGTCACCGCCGAGCTGCGCGGCGCGGCCGGCGTGACCACGCTGCCGGAGCGCGCGGACGGCGGCGCCGTGCGGCCGTTCCTGCGGGCGGTCGACGCGCTCGTCGAGTCGGCCAGGACCGGCGTGCCGCACCCGTGCGACGCCGCCTTCGGGCTGCGGGTCACGGAGATCCTGGCCGCCGTCGAGGCGAAGCTTCCCCCGCAGCACCGGTAGGCACTGCTTCGGCCCGGGCGCCTCAGAACCGCAGTTCCCAGTCCTCGCCGTTGGCCGGGGGGCCGAACCTGGTGTGCGGGGTGGTGGCCACCAGGGTGAAGCCGGCGGCCCGGTAGATGCGGCGGGCGCTGGTGAGGACGTCGTTGGTCCACAGCACCATCCCGTGGTGGCCGGCCTCGCGGGCGAACCGCACGGCCTCGGCGACCAGCGCCCCGCCGATGCCCAGGCCGCGGGCGGCCGGCTCGACGAGGAGCAGCCGCAGCCGGGCGGCGGGCAGCCCGGCCACCGTGTCGCCCTCGTCCACGCAGAACACGGAGCCGACGGGTTCGCCGGCGTGCTCGGCGATCCAGCAGGACTCCCGCGCCGGGTCGTGTTCGGCGGCGAACCGGCCGACGGCCCGCGCGACCAGCGCCTCGAATCCGGTGTGCCAGCCGTAGCCCTCGGCGTAGCGGACGGCGTGGCGCTGGACGACCCAGCCGAACTCGCCGGTCCTCGGCGGGCGCAGCAGGAAGCCGGGCTCGGCCGGCCGGCCGTGGTCCAGGCCGAGCAGCCGGGCGACGGTGTCGAGCGCGGCGAGCAGCCGCTCGCGTTCGGCGGTGGTCAGCCGGTGGATCTGCTCGCCGATCACCGAGTTGGAGCGGGTGTCGAGCAGGGCGACGGCGTCCCGGCCGGCGGGGGTGAGCCGGATCAGCTGGCGCCGCGAGTCCGCCGGGTCGCGCTGGCGTTCGACGAGCCCGGTGGCCTCGGCCTGGGTGAGCAGCCGGCTCAGCTGGCCGGCGTCCATGTCGACCGCTCGCCTGAGGTCGGTGACCCGGGTGTGCTCGCGGCCGGCCAGCTCCCAGATGACGCGGGCCTCGGGCAGCGAGTGGGGGGTGCCGAGGCGGTGCGCGTAGTCGTAGGCGCCGACGAGCTTGACGTAGTCGCGGTTGAACTCCCTGATGCGCCGGACGACTTCGGTCGTCGGCGAGGTGTCCGCCGAACCGGTCTTTGACTCGATCATTGACTCAGTCAAACGTAAGCCGGCGTGCCGCGTCAACGGTGGTGTGCCGGGTGCGGTGAACGGGTGTCGCTTGCCGGGGATCCGGTGTGGCCGGCCGGCCGGAGCGGTGGACCGTGAGAACAGTTGATCATGTCATCAGATTCATCATATTCATCTGATAAGTCGGGTGGTGGGTGGTCCCGGGTTCCGCGCCGCACCGTGATCGGGCTGGCCGCCGGCGTCGGTCTGATCGCCCTCAACCGGATGCTGCTCCACTCCGAGGACGCCCCCGCCTCCCGGCCCGAGGCGGGCGACGCGGCCGGCGCCGCCGCGGACGCCGAGGGCTCCGCCTCCCGCCTGCGGCCGTTCACCGGCGCCGCCGCCCCGGCACCCGCCACGCCCCGGCGCGTCGCCGACGTCCCCCGCACACTGGCCGGCGTCGGCCGCCGGATCGCGCTCACCTTCGACGACGGCCCCGACCCCACGTACACCCCCAAGATCCTCCGGGTGCTGCGCGAACACCACGCGCCGGCCACCTTCTTCGTCTGCGGCGAGAACGCGGAGTGGCAGCCCGACCTGCTGCGGGCCGTCAGGGACGAGGGGCACCTGATCGCCAACCACACCTGGAGCCACCGGCAGCTCGACCTGCTGAGCGAGGCCGAGGTCCGCGACGAACTGGGCCGTACGAGTGACGTGGTGGCCCGCGCCGTCGGCCGCGCCCCGCGGCTGGCCCGCGCCCCCTACGGGGTCTGGGACGAGCGCAGCCTGCGGGTCTGCGCCGAACTCGGGATGCGGCCGCTCGGCTGGTCCGTGGACAGCGACGACTGGACCCGGCCGGGCGCCGGCCGGATCGCGGCCACCCTGCTCGACGGGGCCCACCCGGGCGCCGTCATGTTGGCCCACGACGCCGGCGGCGACCGCGAACAGACCGTCGCCGCGCTCCGCGCCTGCCTGCCACGGCTGCTCGACCGCGGCTACCAACCGGTGCTGCCGCCCGGCTGACCGCGCCGGCGGGTCGGTACGCCAAAGACGGCCCGCGCGCCTGCGCGCGGGCCGTCGGATGATGGGCATTCAAGCAGCCGGACGCCGACCCAGGGCCGCGGTGACCTCCTGCACGTTGACGAAGGTCCGATCGGTCGGCAGCCGCCGCACCGTCTCCACCAGATCGTCGGGGGCGTACGTCTCGGCGAGCGTCCGCAGCAGCGCCCGGCGGTCGGCCGGGAACTCGCTGCGCCGCAGATGGCGGGCAAGCTCGAAACGGAACGCCTCGTCCTCGGCCTCCTGCGGGCCGCCCGCGCTCGTGCGCGGGACCGGGCCGTCCAGCAGCGCGGGGTCGTCCTCGGCCGCCGGCTCCTGGTCCCGCCACTCCTCGGCCCTGGTGGGGTGCTCGGAGCGCAGCAGGCCCTGGAGGTCGTGCTTCATCAGGTCGTCACGGATGACGTTGAGACGGTTGCTGCCCCGTTGCTGCATGGCTGTACCTCCTAGCCTCGGGGCGCTCCGGGTACCCGGTGGCGGCCGGCCGACACGGGCGGGCCGGGTTTGCCGGGGCGGGATCCGGGCACTCGCCGCATTCGGCCAGCGAGCGGTTGCCCAGCGGCGGCGGGCGGCGGCGGGCGCCGGGCGCGGGATCAGGGGCCCCGCCCGGGGCCCGCCGTCGCTCCGTCGGCTCCGCCACCTCCGCTCGGCTGCCGCCGCTCCGCTACTTCTGGTCCTCCAGCTGGAGTTCGAGCGTGAGGTCGGACGTCGCATGGAGCCCCGCGTCGGGCCCGGCCTCCCGCACCCGCTGCACCTCGATCAGCGAACTCCGCAGGTCCGTCAGCCATTCGTCGGTGTTCTGGGCGACCAGCCGCACGCACCAGGACAGCGCGTCGCTCCGGCTGCGCGCCACCCCGCTGGCGATCAGCGTGTCGAGCACCATCCGCTCCGACTGCCGCAGCCGGCTCATCACCGGCGCCGACAGGTGGGTGAACATCGTCAGGTCGTCGCCGCAGCGCACGCCCCAGGAGAGCTGCCTGCGGAACCTGACGTTGGCCTCCCTGGCGATCTCCACCCTGCTCATCCTGGTGCGCTCACGGAACTCCGTGATCCGCCCCTCGATCGCCGCCTCGTACTCCGCCTCCGGCACGCCGGGCGCCAGCTCGGGCTCCGTTATCCGGCCGATGACCGTGATCTCCTCGCGGTCGACCGTGATCTCGGCGAGCTCCGTGAACCACCCCTCGGGCAGCCGCCCCGCGATCCAGCCGCGCAGCTCCTGCCGCCCCTTCTCCGTAATCATGTAATCAACGTTACTCAGCTGGCCGGCTGTGCGCCAGTCGGGTGACGTGGTCTTGTCGCCAATGCGCTCGCTCGATTACCTCAAATCGGCCATTCAGGTCATACTGGACATGCCTGAGAAGGGCGGAAGAGGACGAACGAAGGAGGCGCGTCGCAATGTCCGACGTCTCACGCCGCCACCGGGGGGACCTCACGGGACACCCCGACGAGCGGGAAATGCGGCAGCGGTATAACCGGGTAATGGGTGGGCGGGACGTGGCCCTCGTGGACGCCCCGTTGGTGCTGGCCGGGCTCTATGCCGCGGTGTCGGCATACACGCTCCACTTCAACACCACCGCGTCGTCGTTGGCGACCAACAACCTCATCGCGGGCATCGCCGTCGCGGTGCTCGCGTTGGGTCTCAGCCGGGCCGAGAACATGCGCGGGCTCAGCCTGGCCATCGCCGGAATCGGCATATGGCTCGCCATTTCCCCGTGGGCCGTCGGCAGACATCCTGACGCGGGCATGATGATCAGCAACATCGTGGTCGGGTCCGTGATCCTCCTGCTCGGGCTGGCCAGCGCCGGAATCGGGCTGCTGAAGCGGGGGCGCGGCCGGCGGGAGGCGGCCGCGGCACGGCGGGCCTGACGGCGGGTCACCACGGGGGTCCCGGCCGGGGAGCGACGGGTCGTCGGATTCCGTCCTCCCCGGTCGGTGTATGCCTGGCGGTGTTTCATGTGGCCCTGGAAGCAGGTAAAACTACGTGGTAACTTCACGCAACGTTATCTGGTAGGTGAACCGGCTTTCTGGGGGATTGGTCGGTGATCATGGGAACGCCACGGGGGCCGCACCATCATGCGTACCTGCGACTGAAGCTCGTGTTGGTCGACATGCTCTGCGGGGTGGATTGCGTCCTGGACCCAATGCAGCGCTTCGGCTTCGGCCAGACCGTCAGTGAATCCCTTGGCAGACGTGTGGACCTGCGCGGCAGGGACGCGCGGAGTGACATGGTCGATCTGGTGAACGTCGCCCTGCCCCAGCGCGGTCGGGGCGTCGAGGCCGTCATCTACGCGGTGGAGCTACACGGAGGCAGAGAGGACGCGGCGCGGATCCAGCACAGCGTCGAGCGACTGCTTGACGCCGCGTTCCCCGAGGAGGACGGCGACCAGGGGCTGGCTCCCGCGCTGCCCGAGCGGGACATGAGAGTGGCCCGCGACCTGCTGCGGGCCGCGGCCGTTCCCGACCAGGCGCTCCACTCAGCCGTCACCCGTGAACTCAACCCGCTGGAACTGCCTCAAGACCTGTCGTCCGGCGCCCTGTTCGACCATGTGCTGACCATCGCGGACCAACCGGACGGCCTGCCACCCGCCGTGCTGCTGCTGGAATGCGCCGCCCGACTCGCCGCGGTTTCCGAACAGGCCGAGCGACTGCGTGTCTGGTGCGAGGACTGGGCCCGTGGCGTCGGCGCCCTCGACGCGCTGCGTGAGCGCCGACGGCACATCGCCGCCGCGCCCGAGGCGCTCGATCCCTCGATTCCGAAGTGCCTGGTCGTCGTGATCGATCCGGCCGACGACGGCTCACCTGACGTCGTCGTCCGGCACTGGATCAACGCGCTCGCCGGGCGCTGGGCCCCTGAACCTCGCGATCCCGAGACCACCACCATGGACGGTCTGTCGGACGCTGTGCGGCGCGCCATCAGGCAGAGCAGGCGGCTGTGGGCCGGCACGCCGGAACAGGACGGCACCGACGCCCACGTGGAGTTCGTGCTGCCGTTCTCTCTCCTCAACCATGACGTGGCGCGGCTCGAATCGGACGCGGACTTCGGCGATTCGATACCCATCGGCTCCAGCTTCCTCGTCCACCTGCGCAGCCTTGAGCGGATGCGGGCCAGGGAGCTCCACGACCGTTGGCGCGACCGCTGGAAGACCTTCCGCGAAGGCCAGGTCACGGAGGCCCACCACTGGCCGGCCAGGGATCTGGCCGAACTGCCGCGCTGGCGCCACGAGCTGATCCAGAACCCCCGGTTGACCGCGGTCACCATGGACGCGCCGGCCGTCGAGGGGCAGGGCCTCGAGGCGCTGAAGGCCGCCATCGCCGAAGGCATCGGCCTCGCTCTCTGGGACCGCAGGCCCCAGCGCGACTCGGGGTCTCGGGAGCTCCTGCGCATGCTGGTTGCCTGGCCCCACGCCCACACCCAACTGCCGGCTGCCGTCCGTAAATTGCGTAGCGAAGCCGAACATGACGGCGACGGTCTTCTCCAAGTGGGCCGCCACATCGCGTTCTTCTGGGATGATCCCTCCCGACCCATCAACTGCTAGGGAGGTCCCGGGGTGACGGAGCCCGAAGCCGCAGCGGCACACGACGCGACCGGCCCGGAAGGCCGCCACTCCTGGCGGATCTTCCACGGCACCGGCGTGACCCCCCAGGAAGGTCCGGCTGCCATCCCGGGCCCCCCGCCCTGGCGCGAGTTCAGCGGCGAGCCGCTGCAACCGGCACCCCCCGAGGACGACCGGGCCACCCGACGTCGGCTCGGCGGCGCCGAGATCGCCAGACCCAACCTGCGCGACGAGGAGATCGACACGGTCAACGCGGCCCTGCTCCTGCGCCGCCCGCTCCTGGTCACCGGGCCGCCCGGGGTCGGCAAGTCGACTCTCGCCTACCTGGCCGCTCGCGAACTCGGCCTCGGCCGTGTCCTCCAGTGGAGCATCGTCAGCCGTACCACGCTGCGCGACGGCCTCTACGAGTACGACTCCATCGGCCGGGCCCAGGCGATCGCGGCCTGGCGGGCCGGCGGCCTCGCTGAACCCGATGGCACCCCTGCCGAACAGCCGCCCTATCTGGGGGACTTCATCACCCTCGGCCCGCTGGGCACCGCCCTGCTCGGCTACGCGCGGCCCCGGGTGCTGCTGATCGACGAGCTCGACAAGAGCGACATCGACCTTCCCAACGACCTCCTGCACGCCCTGGAGAACGGCAGCTACGACGTCCCGGAGCTGATCCGTGGCGCCCTGCCCACCGCCAGCGTCTTCACCGACGACCCCCAGCGGCGCGCCGAGATCGTCGGCGGCCGCGTCGAGTGCCGCGAGTTCCCGCTGGTCGTCATCACCAGCAACGGCGAACGCGAGTTCCCCGCCGCGTTCCGCCGCCGCTGCCTCCCGCTCGAGATGCTGCCACCCAGCCGCGAGCAGCTGCTCGCCATCGTCGCCAGCCACCTGCGCCGCCGCCCCGAGGGCGTCAGCGCCCTCGTCGACGATTTTGAGCGGCGGGTGCGGGACGGGGGAACCCAGTCGGTGGACCAGTTGCTCAACGCGGTCCAATTGACCACAGCGGGTGGTTTCCAGAGGGATGACGACGGGCGTAAGCTGATCGAGATGCTCCTCCGCGATCTCGCGAAAGGCCGCTGATGAACGGCTTTCCCCGGGAGCGTGCACCTGCCGACCGCGATCAGGCGCGGGAGACCCCCGCAGGCGATCCGGACTGGCGGGAGATCGCCGACGCGGCCTGGCTTGCGGCAGTCCGGCTGGCTGCCGAGGCGGAACCAGGCGGTGACCGGCCAGCACGCCACCAGCGCGTGACCGGCCATCCGCGTATGGCGCCCGACACGCCGACCATGGCCGACCCCTCAGCAGACGCTCCCGACAGTTCGAACACCGCCCCCAGCTCGGCCGAGCCACCGGCCGGGCACGTCGGCGCCCCCGCGCAGCCGGGCGAGCCCGCCACCGGCGTGCTCCGACGCGCCCCCGACGCGCCCCAGTTGACCGCCGAGCTGCCGGTCGAGCCCGCTGGCGTGCCTGGCCCGCCGCCGAGGTCAGCCGGGTCACCGTCCGCCGCGCCCGTCCGCCTCGCCAAGGCCCTGCACGGGCTGCGTCGCCGGGTGCCGTCCCACAGCCGCGTCGTCCTCGACGAGGAGCGCACCGCCCGGCACGGCGTCACCGACGACCTGTGGATCCCCTATCTGCGACCGGCCGGCGAGACCGCCCTCGACCTGGTGGTGCTCGCCGACGACGGCCCGACCATGCGGATCTGGGACGACACGGTGGCCCGGCTCGCCACCGAGGCCGAGCGCAGCGGCGCCTTTCGCGACGTGCGCGTGGTGCGCCTCGCGTTACCACGTCAGGGTGAGGCCACCCTGCGGTGGCCGGGCGGCCGCG
Organism: Streptomyces mayteni; assembly: GCF_054783955.1. Classification (NCBI taxonomy): domain Bacteria; kingdom Bacillati; phylum Actinomycetota; class Actinomycetes; order Kitasatosporales; family Streptomycetaceae; genus Streptomyces; species Streptomyces mayteni. The sequence continues at coordinate 29,945 of NZ_BAAGPR010000036.1, forward strand.
CCGGGGACCCGGCCGAGCTGATCGACGCCCGCGGCAACCGGATCCACCTCGTCGTCACCGACGGCCTCGGCCACGGCTGGGCGGACCCCGCCGCCGACGCCCTGCTCGGCCGCCTCGCCGCCGGCGGCCCCACCGCGCTCGTCCACCTGCTGCCCACCTACCTGTGGCACCGCACCTCGCTCAACCCCTTCCGCGCCGAGCTGGCCGCCGGCGGCTTCGCCGCGCCCAACGGCCGGGTCGGCCACCGCCCCACGCCGGCGGGAACCGACCCGTTACGGCCGCTGCCCACGCCGTCCGGCGACCCGGTGCCCATCCCGGTGCTCAGCCTCAAGCCCGAGTCCTTCACCGCCTGGGCCGAGGTGGTCGCCGGCGAGAGCGGTGTCCGGCGGGCCCTGCCCTTCGTGCTGGTCGGCACCCTGGCCCAGGGCACGCCAACTCCCGGGCTGCGCGCCCCGCGCGTCACCAGCCCGCGCACCGCGGCGGCCGCCGTCGCCAGGTTCGGCTCGCTCGCCAGCCCGACCGCCCGCCGACTGGTGTCCCAACTCGCGGCGATCCCCTTTGAGTTCGACCTGATCGAGGAGCTGCGCCAGCGCGCGTTCCCGGAGGCGGGGCCGGTCCATGTCGCCGAGATCATGATGGGTGGGCTGCTCGACTGGAGCCGCCCCAAGCGGGGCGGCGCCCCCGACTTCGTGACCGGCATCCGCGAGGCCCTGCTCGCCACCAGCAGCCGCACCCAACTCGCCAGGACCGTCAGCCTCTTCGCCGAGCTGAGCGGCGGCAGGGGCCGCGGCGCCAGCCTCAAGGCGGCCCTCAGAGACCCGGAGGGCGCCGCGCTGCCCGAGCTGACCGAGGAGAACCGGACCTGGCTGCCCATCGAGATCGCCGTGCTGAAGGCGCTCTCCGGACCCTATGCCCGGCGCGCCGCCCGGGTCGCAGGACTCGCCAGCGGTGAGCCCACGCGAAGTGCGGATCCCGCTCCCTACGGTAGCGACGAGGCGAATCCGGGCATAAAGCTACTGGGGGAAGAACAGCGACATTCCTCCGCCCCGCCCGTTACTCAGGAAACCACAGCTCGGAAGGCCGACCAGAACATGGCGCCCAACACGTCAGCAACCCGTTATCCCCGCATCGGTCAGCCGAGGATCATGGGTAACGTGCCGCCGAAGAACCCCAACTTCACCGGGCGCGAGGGCCTGTTGACCGCGGTTGAGCAGCAGCTGCGCAGCGACGAGACGGCCGCGGTGCTGCCACACGCGCTGCACGGCATGGGGGGCGTCGGCAAGTCGCAGATCGCCATCGAGTACGTCTACCGGCACAGCCACGAGTACAACGTCATCTGGTGGATCCCCGCCGAGCAGGACAGCCTGATCCTCGGTGCCCTCGCCGACCTGGCCCGCGCCCTCAACCTGGACGTCGGACCCCAGGCCAACACCGCCGTGCCGGCCGTCCGGGAGGCGCTGCGCAGCGGCAAGCCCTACGACAACTGGCTGCTGGTCTTCGATAACGCCGAGGACATCGAGACCGTCCGCGGCTACTTCCCCACCGGCGGGCCCGGCAAGATCATCGTCACCTCGCGCAACCGGGACTGGGAGCGCGTCGCCAACCCCCTCACGGTGAACGTCTTCGAGCGCCACGAGAGCGTCGCGCTCCTCCAGCGTCGCTCGCGTGACCTGAGCGCCGAGGAGGCCAACGAACTGGCCGAGGCCCTTGGCGACCTGCCGCTGGCCATCGAGCAGGCCGGTGCCTGGCACGCGGCCACCGGCATGCCGGTGGCCGAGTACCTCACCCTGCTCAACGAACGCAGCCCCGGCATCCTGGAGCTCGACCCCTCGCCCGACTACCCCGTGTCGGTCGCCGCCGCCTGGAACATCTCGCTCGACCGGCTCTCCGAAGGCAACCCGGCCGCCCGCCAACTCCTCGAGGTCTGCGCCTGCATGGCGCCGGAGCCGATTCCGCTGAGCATCTTCCGCGGCAGTCGCAACGTTGAGATCACGCCCGAGCTCGATCCCATCCTCCGCGACCCGGTGTTGGTCGCCAGGGCCACCAGGGACCTCAGCAAGCTCTCGCTGATCAAGCTCGACCACAAGAACCGCACCCTGCAACTGCACCGCCTGATGCAGGCCGTGCTGCTGGCCGGTCTCACCCCCGCCGAGGCCGAGAAGCGGCTGACCGCCGCCCAGGTGCTGCTGGCCAGCGCCAAGCCGGGCGCCTCGCAAAACGCGGACCAGTGGCCCGCCTACCAGGCGCTGCTGCCCCACGTGATCGCCTCCGGCGCGGTGCGCAGCTCGGACCCCTGGGTGCGGCAGCTGGTGGACGGCTGCGTGCGCTATCTCTACTACTGGGGCGCGCACGACGCCTCGGCCGAGATGGCCCGCGAGGCGTGGACCACCTGGCAGGCGCAGTCCGGCGAGGAGAACCTGGCCGTCATCCAGATGTCCAAGTGGCTGGCTTTCGTGCTGCGCCTGCTCGGGCAGACGGAGGAGGCGTTCGCGCTGAACAGCCGGGCTCTGGAGATCTGCCGCCAGACCAGCGTGCCCGACGAGGAACTCATCGACACCATGGGGCAGATGGCCGGCTCGCTGCGGTATCGCGCCGCGTTCCAGGAGGCCCTGGCACTGGACTCCGAGGCATACGACCGCGCCCGCGACCTGTTCGGCCCCGACGACCCCGCGACCCTTTCGGCGGCCCAGAGCCTGGGTGTCTCCCTGCGACTGCTCGGAAACTTCGCGGCGGCCCGCGAGCTCGACGAGGAGACGGTCAGGCAGTGGGAGCTGCTGTACGGCCCGGCCAACGCGCGGACGCTCAACACCATGAGCGCGCTGGCCATCGACATTCGGGAGTCCGGTGACTACGGCGAGGCGCGGGAGTTGCAGGAGGAGATCTACCGCATCTACCGCAACGTCTTCGGCGAGGACAACGCGGGCACCATCCTGGCCGCCCGCAACCTGGCCGTCTGCCGGCGCAGGGACGGTCTCTATGCCGACGCGAGCGCCCTGATGGAGGAGACCCTGGAGCGGTTCGTCAGCCGCTACGGCGCCGACTACCCGGAGGTGATGAACGCCGCGATGCAGGCGAGCATCGACCGCCGGCTGCGTGGGGACCTCACGGGCGCTCACGAGCTCGGCGAGCGCGTGCTGGCCCGTTATCGGAGGACGATCGGCGAGCGGCACACCTATGCCCTGGTCGCCATGATCAACCACGCGGCGACGCTGCGCGCCCAGGGGGACCTGGCCGGGGCCGACCGGCTGCACACCGCGGCGACCCCGCTGTTCCACGAGGTTCTCGGCGACCGGCATCCCTCGTCACTCGTCGCCGCTATTGGCCAGGCCAATAGCCACTACGCCCGGCTCGACTTCGCCCGGGCCCTGGCCCTGGACGAGCCCACCCTCGCCACGCTCGAGGAGGTGTCGGGGCCCAACCACCCCGTCACCCACCTCTGCCGCGCCAACCTGGCCCTCGACCTGCGCGGCCTCGGCCGGATCGAGGAGGCGGACGCCCACAACTCCCGGGCGGTGGACGGCTTCTCCGCCACCCTCAGCCCCGATCACCCGTGGCTGATCGCCGCCCGGCTGCACCAGCGGATCGAGTGCGACATCGCGCCCATGCCGCTGTAGCGCTTGGCGCTCGTCGCGGCGCCAACCGGCCGGGATGCGCGGGGCGTTCGCGCCCCAGCCCCGGCCATGGCATGCCCCCCCTCGGTAACGGTGACGGTGCGCCAAGGCGACCACCAGGAGGCCCATGACTCCCGAGCGCACCGCCGCCCTTGTGGTCGGCATCGAGCGCTACGCCGCCGGCCCCGACTGGCGGCTGCCGGGACCCGCCCGCGACGCGGTCCGGTTCCGCTCCTGGTTGCTTCGCGTCGGCGTGCCCGAGCGCAATATCCTCCTGCACCTCGCCACGGAGCCGGGCGAAGAGCCCGCCGTCGCCCACCGGCCGGCCACCCTGGCGGCCATCAGGCACGCGCTGCTCACCGAACTCCGAGCCCTGGAGCCCGAGACGCTGTGGATCTGGTGGGGCGGCCACGGCGTGCTCGACGAGCAGGAGAACAATCGGCTGTTCTGCTCCGACGCGACCGTCGCCGACAAGCGCAACCTGCACCTGGAGTCGGCGCGCGCCACCCTGGCCAGCGATCTGCTGCCCGGCCGCACCCGGCAGCTCTGGCTGATCGACTCCTGCCGCACCTTCGTCGAGGAGCATCGCTTTCGCAACACTCTCCCCACCGAGACCCTGCCCTCCGGCCGGCGCACCTCCGTGCACGAGCAGCTCCAACTGCTCGCCGCCACCCGGGGCCAGCGCGCCGCCAACGACCCACTGCGCCGCGCCGGCATCTTCTCCGACCTGCTCCTCGACGTCCTCGACGGCACGCCTGACCAGCCGTGGCCCCCGGACGGTGAGGCCCTCTACCGGGAGGTGGAGGCCCGCCTCGTCCCGCTGCGGGCCCAGGGCATGACGGACCAGCTTCCCACCCTCACCCTGCGAGGGCGGATCGACATCCACCAGGATCCGCCTGCGCCACCTTCGCAGGCACTGCCAGGGCCGGGCCTCCCTACAGCCCCGCTGATCAAGGTGCTGCTCGACTATCCCTTCATGATCGACCCGGCCGAGCGGCAGACCATGGTCACCCTGCTGCCCGCGCAGAGCGTGGAGCGCATGCGGAGACATTCCCTACCGCGCGCGGACCTGGTCGCGATCGTCACCGAACTGCGCCGTCGCCCCGCCGAACTCTGGTCGCTTCACGACGCGGTCACGGTGCTCGACAACGACGAGACCCGGGCCGTCGCACTCGCGACGGCGATTCGGGATCTCGCGGGGCCGCGCGCCTGATCGACTCGGACGTGATACGGGCTTCCCAGCATGCCCCCGGTTCGTCATCATGGAAAGAGATCCGGTAGGCCCGGATCCGTTTAGGCACCCTGTCAGCCGTGGGTGAAGGGGGTTTCCCGGATTGGACGAGCCGGCGATGGCACACATCGCATCCGATGTGGTTGACCTGACTGAGGTGACCCTCGCCGGGCTGCGCGGCGTCCCAGCCTCCACGCGGTCCCGGCGTCTGCTGGACGAGGTACGGCGGGGCAGGAGCCAGGCCCTGGGCGGTGGTGGCAGTCCGGAGCCCGGTGAACCCCCTGGCGAGAACTGACCGTAACAAGGCGGGAGAGCCGCGGTGGACCAGCCAAGTCAGCGGTTGCGCATGCCGGTCCAGTGGTTCGACGAACTCGCCGCCGGGGGCGGATCCCCCGAGGCGCTCGGCTTTCTCGCCAACGGGGAACGCACGCGTGCCCTGATGTTGCTTGTCGAAGTGCTCGACCGCGTCGAGGAGTGGCAGGAGCCAGGTGCCGAAGCGGAGCGGATCCAAGCTGCCTGGCGGCTGATCACCGATGCGGCCGGCCAACGCGCCGCGCCTGTCGAGGCGTTGCTGCTGAGCCCGCAGGTCGGTTGCTGGACGGCCCATCTGCTGCGCCGCCTGCGGGGCGTGGTCGGCGGGCCGCCGCTCTGGGTGGACATCGGCCACCTGTTCGCTGTCTGCCTGGCCGCCCGCGCCCTGGCCGGGCTCGACGCCGAGCTCACCGTCCCCGTCATCGACGGCGCCGTCGTGTTGCCCACACTCGGCCTGGCCCGGCTCGAAAAGCCGGGCTACGGCCCCGAGTTCGCGGCCGCCACGGCCCGGCTGCGTGGCGGCGAGCTGACGCTCACCCAACCCCACGGCCGCACCGTCACCGTCCAACCGCTCGACGACCGGGAGACGACCGACTGGCAGCCACTCCGCCGGCTGGGTGCCGGGGGCGCCGTGCTCGACGACATCGACCCCTATCGCGACCTGGCGGACCCCGTCGCCCCCGCGCGCCTCGACGAGGCCGAAGTCGACGCCTGGCGAAGGCTGTTCGGGGAAGCCACGGCCAACCTGCGGTCCGCGCGTCCCGGGCCCGGGCGGCTGCGTGCCGAGGACGTCCGCCGCATCGTCCCCTGGCCAGGCGGAACGGACCGGCCGCGTGCCGGGGTGCTCAGCGCCACCACCGCCGACGCCTTCGGCTCCATGGTCATCTCCCGACCGAGCGACGGCGTGGCCCTCGCCGAGGCCATGGTGCACGAGTTCCAGCACAGCAAGCTCGACGCCCTTTCGCACCTCTTCCCGCTGCTCGACGACGACCAGGCCGAGGTCCACTACGCACCCTGGCGCCCCGACCCGCGCCCGCTCACCGGACTGCTGCACGGCGCCTACGCCTTCGTCGGCGTCACCGGCTTCTGGCGCGACCGGATGGCCCAATCACCCGGTCCAGCACGGGACTTCGCGGCCTTCCAGTTCGCCCTCTACCGCGCCCAGAGCAGCCGGGCCGTATACACCCTCCGCGGCCGGGCCCGGCTTACCCCCGTCGGCCGCCGGCTGGTCGACGGCCTCGCCGGCACGCTACGCGCATGGCGCAGGGAGCCCGTGCCGCACCCGGCCGCGCACCGGGCAGCCGCGGCCGCCGTCAGCCACGCCGTCGAGTGGCGGCTGCGCAACCTCCACCCGCGAATATCAGGCGATGTGGCGCCGGTCGGCTGGGCCGACGACCGCCTCCGGCTCTACCGCGAGCCACCCCGCGCCCCGACGACCCCAGACGAGTTCCTGACCACCGGCCACCCCCATGCCGCCACTGCCGGCTACGCCGCACAGTTACGCGGCACCCCGGACGACCGCCACGCCCTCGCCGGCTGGCTGCTCGCCACCGCCGCCACCCACCCCCACCGCCGCCGCCTGTTACGGCACCCTGAGCACTTCCTCGCGGCCCTCACCGCCACCGGCCATCCGCCAGGATCCCGGCACATGGACGAGGTGGCCGACGAGCTCTGCGCCCCCTGAGCCACCACACGCGACGGGCCCGGCCGCCGCCCCCGAAGGGGGCGAGGACCGGGCCCTTCTCGCGTGCCTGAAGGCTCGCGCCCTACACGTCGAGCAACACGTCGACCTACACGTCGAAGTAGAGCTCGAACTCGTGCGGGTGCGGCCGGAGCTGCATCGGGGCGATCTCCTTCTCGCGCTTGAAGTCGATCCAGGTCTCGATCAGGTCGGCCGTGAAGACGCCGCCGGCCTGTAGGTACTCGTTGTCGGCCTCCAGGGCCTCCAGGACCGCGGGCAGCGAGGTCGGGACCTGGGGGAGCTCGGCGTGCTCCTCGGGGGCCAGCTCGTACAGGTCCTTGTCGATCGGCTCGGCCGGCTCGATCTTGTTCTTGATGCCGTCGAGGCCGGCGAGCAGCAGCGCCGAGAACGCCAGGTACGGGTTGGACGACGGGTCGGGGGCGCGGAACTCGACGCGCTTCGCCTTGGGGTTGGAGCCGGTGATCGGGATCCGCATCGCGGCGGAGCGGTTCCGCTGCGAGTAGACCAGGTTGACCGGCGCCTCGAAGCCCGGGACCAGGCGGTGGTAGGAGTTCACCGTCGGGTTGGTGAAGGCGAGCAGCGACGGGGCGTGCTTGAGGATGCCGCCGATGTAGTAGCGGGCGGTGTCCGAGAGGCCCGCGTAGCCCTGCTCGTCGTAGAACAGCGGGTTGCCGCCGGCCCACAGGGACTGGTGGACGTGCATGCCGGAGCCGTTGTCGCCGAAGATCGGCTTGGGCATGAAGGTGGCGGTCTTGTTGTTGCGCCAGGCGACGTTCTTGACGATGTACTTGAACAGCATCAGGTCGTCGGCGGCGGCGAGCAGCGTGTTGTACTTGTAGTTGATCTCGGCCTGGCCCGCGGTGCCCACCTCGTGGTGCTGGCGCTCGACCTCCAGGCCGGCCTTGATCAGTTCGAGGGAGATCTCGGCGCGCAGGTCGGCGAAGTGGTCGACCGGCGGGGCCGGGAAGTAGCCGCCCTTGTAGCGGACCTTGTAGCCGCGGTTGCCGCCCTCCTCGATGGCGCCGGTGTTCCAGGCGCCGGCCACGGAGTCGATGTAGTAGTAGCCGGCGTTCGACTTGGTCTCGAAGCGGACGTCGTCGAACACGTAGAACTCGGCCTCGGGGCCGAAGAAGGCGGTGTCCGCGATGCCGGAGGAGGCCAGGTACGCCTCGGCCTTCTTCGCCACGTTCCGCGGGTCGCGGCTGTACGCCTCACCCGTGATCGGGTCGTGGATGAAGAAGTTGATGTTGACCGTCAGGTCCTTGCGGAACGGGTCGACCCGCGCCGTGGTCAGGTCGGGGACCAGCGCCATGTCGGACTCGTGGATGGCCTGGAAGCCTCGGATCGACGATCCGTCGAACATCAGGCTCTCGTTCGGGTCGAAGCTGCCGACCGGAACGGTCACGTGCTGCATGATGCCCGGCAGGTCGCAGAAGCGGACGTCGATGAACTTGACGTCCTTTTCCGCGAGGTACTTGTTGATCTCGTCGGCGTTCTGGAACATCCGGTGTCCTCCTACCCCCGGCCCTGCGGGGTCGGGGAGTGTGCAGCTCGGGGAATGGCCCGGTACGTGGGCCTGCCGGGGTCGACCCTAAGGACGTGCCATTTCTCGGGCATGACTCATTCGTTTCGCCGATGTTAACCGGACTTCTCCCCTGATACCGGTGACGGGTCCGGTGGGCACGCGCGCTACGGTGGAGTGGTGGACAAGAGTCAGGCAACGGGCTCGCGGCCTTCGGGACCGCGTGCGGCCGCCGACGACATGGGCGTCGACTTCGGGTACCGCGGGGAGCGTCTCGGGCTGCCGAGGGAGGGCCCCGGATCCCTCGCTTCGACGGGGCGCCGGCTGGCGGCCATCTTTGTCGACTGGGCGCTTTGTGGGCTGATCGCATACGGTCTGCTCGCCGACGGTCAGCCGCGGGCCGCCAACAGCTGGACGCTGCCGGTCTTCGTCGTGATGTCGATCCTGCTGGTGGGCACCCTCGGCCGCACGCCGGGCAAGCGGCTGCTCGGGCTGCGGGTCGTCCACGTGAGCGGCGGCCGGCTGAGCTTCCCCCGCGCCGCCCTGCGGACGGTGCTGCTGGCCCTGGCCATCCCCGCCCTGGTCTGGGACCGCGACACCCGCGGCCTCCACGACAAGCTCGCCCACGCGGTCCAGATCCGCGCCTGACCGGCCGGCGACGACGACACGGCGATGGCCCTGGTCCCGCTCGGGGGGACCAGGGCCATCGCCGTGTCGTCGTCGTGTCGGGCGGGGTCAGCGCCCCCGGCGCTGCTGGCCGCCCTTCGGCAGCCGCATGCCCTTCGGCATCGGCCCCTTCGGCAGCGGCATGTTGCTCATCAGGTCGCCCATGGCGCGCAGCCGGTCGTTGACCTCGGTGACGCGCGGGCCGGCCAGCACCCGCGGGAACTTGAGGATCGTGGAGCGCAGCTTCTTCAGCTCCACCTGGCCCTCGGCGTTGCCGACGATCACGTCGTGCACCGGCACCTCGGAGATCGCCCGGTTCATCCGCCGCTTCTCGGCCGCGATCAGGGTCTTGAGCCGGTTCGGGTTGCCCTCGCCGACCAGCACCACGCCGAACTTGCCGACCGCGCGGTGCACCACGTCCTGGTTGCGGTTGATCGCGACGGCCGGCGTGAAGTTCACGCCGCGCCGCATGTTCTCCAACACCGCGGCCGCGGCGCCCGGCTGGCCCTCCATCTGGCCGAACGCGGCCCGCTCGGCCCGCCGTCCGAAGACGATCGCCGTGGTCAGCAGCGCGACCAGGAGGCCGAGGATGCCGAGATAGATCGGGTGGCCGATCAGGAAACCAATGGCCAGGACGACACCGAAGGTGCCGAGGCCCACCGCTGAGATGACCCAACCGATCCAGCGGTCGGCCCGCCGGGTCATCCTGTATGTCAGGGCGATCTGCTTGAGCCGCCCCGGGTTTTCGGAATCCTGTTCCTTGTCCTTCCGCGCCATGCCCGCCAGTCTACGGGGCCACGCCCCGCGCGAACGCACGGGCAAGGGGTTCTCGGGGCCGCTCAGGCCGGCGGGCCGGTCACGGTCCGGTGTCAGCGCAGGGTCATGGGGCCCTTCGGACCACTCAGGCCGGCAGGCCGGCTCCGCACGGCCTCGAGCACCCGCTCCGCCTCGGAGCGGGCCGCGGCCCGCTCCCGGTCCTCCTGGACGGCGGCCCAGGCGTTCCGCAGGGCGGTGCGCCGGCCGCCGCGCAGCAGCCGTTCCTCCAGCAGACGCAGCGTTCCCGTCACTGACGGTCGCGCCGGGCTGACATACCGCATGACCAGTCCCTCCCCGGGCAGGTCGGTCACAACTCCCCCTATTGTTATCGAACGGTGTTTCGCTGCCATGACCCGGCGGTGAACCCCGGGGCACGACTCAGGCCGCCCGGGTCTCCCCGCGACGGGCGATCGCCTGCTGGTAGAGGCGGCCGGCCCGGTAGGACGAGCGCACCATCGGCCCCGACATCACGCCGGCGAAGCCGATCTCCTCGGCCTCCTGCCGCAGCTCGACGAACTCCTCGGGCTTCACCCAGCGCTCCACCGGGTGGTGGCGCGGGGTCGGCCGCAGGTACTGGGTGATGGTGATCAGCTCGCAGCCCGCCTCGTGCAGGTCGCGCAGCGCCTGGCTGATCTCGTCCCGGGTCTCGCCCATGCCGAGGATCAGGTTCGACTTGGTGACCAGGCCGTCCTCGCGGGCCAGCGTCAGCACCCGCAGCGAGCGGTCGTAGCGGAACGCGGGCCTGATCCGCTTGAAGATCCGCGGCACCGTCTCCACGTTGTGGGCCAGCACCTCGGGGCGGGAGCCGAAGACCTCGGCCAGCTGCTCGGGCACGGCGTTGAAGTCCGGGATCAGCAACTCGACGCCGGTGTCCGGCATCAGGCCGTGGATCTGGCGGACCGTCTCGGCGTAGATCCAGGCGCCGCCGTCCGGCAGGTCGTCCCGCGCCACCCCGGTGATCGTGGCGTACCGCAGCTCCATCTGCTTCACCGACTCGGCGACCCGGCGCGGCTCGTCCCGGTCGACCTCGGTGGGCTTGCCGGTGTCGATCAGGCAGAAGTCGCAGCGCCTGGTGCACTGCTCGCCGCCGACGAGGAAGGTGGCCTCCCGGTCCTCCCAGCACTCGAAGATGTTCGGGCAGCCGGCCTCCTGGCAGACGGTGTGCAGCCCCTCGCGCTTCACCAGGCCGTGCAGCGCCTGGTACTCGGGCCCCAGGCGGGCCCGGGTCTTGATCCACTCGGGCTTGCGCTCGATGGGGGTCTGGCTGTTCCGAACCTCCAGGCGCAGCATCTTGCGCCCGTCGGGTGCGACAGCGGACACGTCCGGCTCCCTACCACTTTCGATTCTTCGGCGTATCCCAGCCTACGCCTTGGCTTGTGCGGGTGACGCGGTGAGGCGGGCCACATTCCGTCCCGACGGCCACCGCCCCCACCATCCCCACCGCCTCCACCGTCAGACCGCGCGGGGCAGCGGGACCGTGGTCCCCAGCACCTCGCGCAGACGCTTCTCCAGCGCCGGCACGACCTCGGCCACCGGCACCGGCCTGCCGAGCTCCCGCGAGAGCGACGTGGTGCCCGCGTCCCTGATGCCGCACGGCACGATCCGGTCGAACGACGTGATGTCCGGGTCGCAGTTGAGCGCGAAACCGTGCATGGTGACCCCCTTGGCCACCCGGATCCCGATCGAACAGAGCTTGCGGTCCTCGCCCCGCTGACCCGCGTTGGACGGCGCGTACTCGGGCCCGTGCAGCCGCGGGTCGAACTCCTCGTCGTGCAGCCGCGGGTCGAAGTCGAGCGAGAGCCCGCCGAGCCGCGCCGCCCCGTGCTCGCCCCGCTGCGCCTCGCCGAGCACCCACACCCCGCTGCGGCCCTCCACCCGGGAGGTCTCCACGCCGAAGTCGGCGCACAGCCGGATCACGGCCTCCTCGAGCCGCCGCACGTGCGCGACCACGTCGACCGGGCGCGGCAGCTTCAGGATCGGATAGCCGACCAGCTGCCCTGGACCGTGCCAGGTGATCTTCCCGCCCCGGTCGACGTCCACCACGGGCGTGCCGTCCAGCGGCCGCTCGTTGTCCGCCGTGCGCCGGCCCGCCGTGTAGACCGCGGGGTGCTCGAGCAACAGCACGGTGTCGGGGATCTCGTCCGAGAACCGTGCGGTGTGGACCCGCCGCTGCTCCTGCCAGGCCGCGTGATACTCCACGGCCTCCGATCCGAAGCCCAGATGGACAAAGCGCAGCTCGCTCACGCGGCTTTCCCTTCGCACATTCGTACCGGCGCCAGTGGGCGCTTCGAATCAACTGTAAGCCCGCCTCGACGGCATGCGCGGGCCGCCCCATGGCTCACACATATGGATGAATCCTCGCTCCAGAAGCCGATGAAACCGGTAGGGACCGTTACATTCGCGCCGTTCCAGCCGCACAGCCGTAAGGCAGGAGACCGCACCGCCGATGTCCACGGAACGACCCGGAGGCCCGCCCTCCTCACAGTCCACGCCACCGCGCACGCCGAACCGCCAGCTCGCCGCCCTGATCGCCGAGGCCGGGTTCTCCCATGCCGGGTTGGCCCGACGAGTCGACCAGCTCGGCCTCGAACACGGCCTCGATCTCCGCTATGACAAGACGTCCGTGACCCGCTGGCTGCGCGGCCAGCGGCCGCGGGGCACCACCCCGGCCCTGATCGCCGAGGTCTTCACCCGCCGGCTCGGCCGCCGCCTCTCCGCGCAGGACCTGGGCCTCGAAGCCTGCGCCCCCGTCTACGCCGGCCTGGAGTTCGCCGCCAGCCCGGCCGAGGCCGTCGACATCGTCGCCGGCCTCTGGCGCAAGGACTCGGGCAGCTACGCCGAGCTCCGCAAGATCGCCTTCACGCCGGCCGGCCTCGTCGTGCCGAGCCGCGACTGGCTCATCGGCCGCCCCGACGAGCGGGTGGCCCGCGGCGAGCCGGCTCCCGCCGAACCGGCGGCCGGCACGCAGACGTCCGGGCCGCTGGTGCGGGTGCCCGAGCAGGGCCGCGCGGCGGTCCGCCCCTCGGGGCCGCCGGGCCCACAACGCCCCGACCGGCTGGCCGGCGCGCACCCGCCGCACGCCCCCCACGGCCCGCACCACCCGCCGGCGGCCGGCGCCGTGCGCTTCCCCCAGGTCGCCGCTGGCCGGCCGGTCCGCCCCGAGCGGCAGGGCCCGCTCGACCGCGTCGAACGCGGCCCCGGGCAGCGGGTCACCGCCGGCGACATCGCGGCCCTCCGCTCGGTCGCCAACCTCTTCCGCGAACTCGACCAGACGTACGGCGGTGGGCACGCCAGGCAGGCCCTGGTCCGCTACCTGGAGCACGAGCTGGAGCCGATGCTCCGCGGCAGCTACGGCGAGCAGACCGGCCGCCGGCTGTTCTCGGCCGCCGCCGACCTGACCCGGCTCGCCGGCTGGACCGCCTACGACATCGCCGCCCACGGCCTGGCCCAGCGGTACTTCGTCCAGGCCCTGCGCCTCGCCCAGGCGGCGGGCGACCGCAGCTACGGCAGCTACGTGCTGGTCTCGATGAGCAGGCAGGCCGTCTACCTCGGCCACGGCCGCGAGGCGGTCCAGCTCGCCAGGGTCGCCCAGCAGGGCATGGCCAGCTCGGTCGCCCCGGTCGTCCAGGCCCTGCTGCACGCCGTCGAGGCGCGCGGCCACGGACTGCTCGGCGAGGTGCGCAGCTGCACCGCGGCGCTGGCCAGGGCCGAGCGCGCCCTGGAGTCCGCCCGGCCAGGCGAGGACGTCCCGGCCTGGGCCCGCTTCTTCGACGAGGCGCAGCTGGCCGACGAGTTCGCCCACTGCCACCGCGACCTCCAGCAGTACCGCGCCGCGGCGCGGCACGCGGAGCGGTCACTCCAGCTGCGGCCGACCAACTTCGCCCGCAGCCGGCTCTTCTGCCGCGTCGTGCTGGCCAGCGCCAGGCTCGGCCTCGGCGACGTGGAGCAGGCGTGCGGGCTGGCCGCGGAGGCGGCGCAGCAGGCCATGGAGATGCGGTCGGCCAGGGCGCACGAGTACATCCAGGACTTCGACCGCCGCCTCGAACCGTTCAGGGACGCGGCGCCGGTGCGGAGCTATCGGGAGCGGGTCGCTGCGCTGACGTAGGGCGGTGGGGTTTTGCCCACCCACCCGCCCTTTTCCGGCGAACGGTGGTGCGGGTGGTCCGGCGCCTCATCGGTACGTGTCCCCAGGCGGGGCCTGGCCGCCTGGCGATCCGGGTGGGCCGACGTCGCCGCCCGCCGTGGCGAGGTGTGCGGGGGAGTGGGCTGGCTGGGTGCCGCAGGCCGCTGCCCGGCCGGGCGCGCCCGGCCGCCGTTCGCCGGCGTCGGGCTCGCGGGCCGCTTCGCGGCGCGTGCGCGGGCGATGCCCTGGGCGGCCAGCGCCGCGGCCGCGCCGACCGTGGCGCCGGGGCCGTGTGCGCGGCGCCACTCTCCGGGGGCGGGCCGGGGCTGGCCGGCGTTCAGCCGGGGCCGTGAGTGCGGGGCACCGTTCACGAGCGCGGCACGGTCAGACCGCTTCGCGGTGCCCCGGGGCGACTTGGCCGGCGTTCGCCGGGCCGGGTACGCGGGGTGCCACCCATGGCGGGCGCAGCCTGCCCCACGGCGCCGTGGGGCGATGCCCCGCTGCCGTGCGTACGGTTCTGGCCGCCGTGGTGGGCCGCGTCACCCCGCCGGCGGGCCGGTCAGACTGCTTCGCGGTGCCGTGCGGGGCGAAGCCCCGTTGCTGGGTGTGCGGTTCTGGCCGCCGTGGGTGGCACGGCTGTGGCGGCCTGGCCGGCGACCGCCGGGGCCGCGTTCGCGGGGCGCCGCCCGCGAGGCGGCGGGTCGTGCCGCCCCGCGGCGCGGCCGTGTGCACGGGGCGCCGCCCGGTGGTTGGCGGTGCTGGGCGGCTGCGCCGCCCCCTGGGGCGGCCACGGTGGGCCCGCGGGTTGCTGTCCGGGGAGCGCTTAGGGTGGGGCCTCGTGCTCTACGGCAGATCGGTGGAGGTCGGCGCGCTCGACGAGGTGATCGGGCGGGCTCGTGACGGCTTCGGTGGTGCCGTGGTGTTGCGGGGGGAGGCGGGGGCGGGGAAGACCGCGCTGCTCGACGAGGTGACCGCGCGCGGCGGTGCGATGCGGGTGCTGCGGACCACCGGGGTCGAGCCCGAGTCCGACCTCGCGTTCGCGGCGCTGCACCAGGTGTTGTGGCCGGTGGTCGGCTCGCTCGACGCGCTGCCCGAGCCGCAGTGCGACGCGGTGCGGGCGGCCCTCGGGCTCACCGCCGGCGGGCACGGCGACCGGTATCTGCTGGGGGCCGGCGTGCTGTCGCTGCTGGCCGAGGCCGCCGCGCCCGGCGGGCTGATCTGCGTGGTCGACGACCTCCAGTGGGTGGATCCGGCCTCGGCCGACGCGTTGCTGTTCGCCGCCAGGCGGCTGGCGACGGAGCGGATCGCGATGCTGTTCGCCGTCCGCGGGGACGCCCGGGTCAGGGGCGTCACGGCCACGGTGGACGTGCCGGGACTGCCCGCGGCCGCGGCGGCCGAGCTGCTGGCGTCCCGCCACGGTGTGGCCCCCGGCGTGGCACGGGAACTCGTCACGCTGACCCGCGCGAACCCGCTCGCCCTGGGTGAGATCGCCGCCCGCCTGACCCCCGCGCAGCTCGCCGGGCGGGAGCCGCTGCCCGATCCGCTGCCAGGTGGCGCCCGGCTCTTCGGCGAGCGGGTGGCGGCGTTGTCGCCCGCCGCCCGGCGGCTCGCCCTGGTCGCCGCCGTGGCGGCCGACGCCGACCCGGTGCCGCGCGCCAGCGACGGGCTGGCGCTGGCCGAGCTCGAGGAGTCGGGGCTGGCCGAGCTCGCGGGCACGCGCGTGCGCTTCCGCCATCCGCTGGTCCGCTCGGCGGTGCACGAGGCGGCCTCAGCCGAGGACGTCCGCCGGGCGCACGCCGTGCTCGCGGAGCTGACCGAGGGGGACAGCCGGGCCTGGCACCTGGCCGGAGCCGCCACCGGCCAGGACGAGCGGGTCGCCGCCGAGCTGGTGGCCGCCGCGGAGCGGGCGCGGGACCGCGGCGGGTACGGCACCGCCGCCGGCGCGCTGGCCAGGGCCGCCGAGCTGACGCCCGAGCCGCGCGCCCGTGCCGTCCGGCTGATGGACGCCGCCGTCGCGGCCTGGCTCGGCGGCCGCCCGGGGAGGGCGGAGTCGCTGCTGGCCGAGGCCCGCGACCTGGCCGGCGGGGACGCCGACCTCAGCCGGCGGATCGCCAGGCTCCGCGGCCGGTTCGAGCTGAACTCCGGCAACGCCGCCGAGGCCGTACGGATCCTGGCCGCCGGCGACGACCTCGAGACGCTGGCCGACGCCGCGGAGGCCGCCTCGTACGTCGGCGACCCGGCGGCCATCGTCGCGCTCGGCCGGCGGGCGGCGGCGCACCCCGAGGGGTTCCTGCGGGACACCGTGGCCGGGATCGGCCTGGTGCTCGACGGCGACCCGGCCGGCCCTGGCCTGCTGCGGCGGGCGCTGGCGCGGGTCGGCGAGCTGCGGCACGCGGCCGAGTACCTGTGGGCAACGGCCGCGGCCAGCTATCTGGGCGAGTCGGACGTGGCGACCGAGCTGGTCGACCGGGCCGGCCGGGTGGCCAGGGTGTCAGGCATGACGGGGCAACTGCCGGTCGTGCTGGAGTTCGTGGCCACGGCCGAGCGGATCGCCGGCCGGCTGGCGAGCAGCCGGGCCGTCTCCGACGAGGGCCTCGAACTGGCCCGCGAGGCCGGGTACCGGAACACCGAGGCCGCCCACCTGGCCAATCTCGCGGTGCTCGCGGCGTTGCGCGGCGACGAGGAGGAGTGCGCACGGCGGGCCCGGGAGGCGCTGGCCATCGCCGTGCCGCACCGGGTGGGGCTGCGCGCGGGGACCGCCGCCTACGGGCTGGGAATGCTCGACCTCTGCCTGGGGCGCCACGCGGCGGCGCACGACCGCTTCACGGCCCTCGCAGCGGCGGGCCCGGGCGCCGGCCACCCCACCGTGGCGTGGCGGTCGACGCCCGACCGGGTCGAGGCCGCCGAGGGCGCGGCCGATGAGTCGGCCGCGCGGGCGGCGCTCGACGCGTACCGCCGGTGGTCCGCGAACGCCGCGACGCCCGAGTCGCGGGCGCTGCTCGCCCGTTGCCGGGGTCTCGCCGAATCGTCGGACGACGCGCTCCGCGAGGCGCTGCGGCTGCACACCAACCCGTTCGAGGCGGCCAGGACGGCGCTGCTGCTCGGCGAGCGGCTGCGCCGGGCGCAGCGGCCAGGCGAGGCGCGGGCGCAGCTGCGGACGGCGTGGGAGACGTTCGAGCGGGCGGGCGCGCGGCCGTGGGCGAGGCGGGCGCAGGACGAGCTGCGGGCGGCGGGCGAGAGCGGGCAGCCGCCGCCGTCCGCCGTGCTCGACGCGCTGACCCCGCAGGAGCTGCGGATCGCGGGGCTGGTCGCCGACGGCCTGTCGAGCAAGGAGATCGCGGCCCGGCTCTTCCTGAGCCCGCGCACCGTCGAGTACCACCTGTACAAGATCTATCCGAAGCTGGGCATCGGCTCCCGTACGGAACTGGCGCGACTGGTAGTTCTACGGAAGCCACCGGTGGCGGAGCCCGGCAGGCTCTGAGCCATGAGTGAAGCCACGAGCGAAGCCACCAGTGAAGTCATGGGTGAAGTGAAGATCTGGAGCGAGGAGTTCGGCGCGGCGACGGACGCGCCGATCCTGTTGGTCATGGGGTCGATGTCGCAGGGCGTCCTGTGGCCCGACGAGTTCGTCGGGCGCCTCGTCGCCGGCGGCCGCCGGGTGATCAGGTACGACCACCGTGACACCGGCAGGTCGGACACCGTCGACTTCGCGGCCGACCCTTACACGTGGGACGACATCAAGGACGACGTGTACCGGGTGCTGGACGCCCACGGCCTGGTGAGCGCGCACCTGGTCTGCCACTCGGCCGGCGGGCTGCTCGGCCAGTTCGTGGCGGTGGAGCGGCCGGAGCGGGTGCGTTCGCTGACCGTCATCGGTTCCTCGCCGCTCGGCGGCGGCGAGGGCCGGGTGATCATGCGGGCCCTGACGGGGGAGCCGCAGCCGGAGGGGAGTCTGCCGGAACCGACGCCGGAGTTCGTGGCCTTCTACCAGTCGCTGCTGGCCGCCCCGCCGCCGGCGGACCGGCGGGCCAGGATCGACGGCATGATCGCCGAGCAGCGGCTGCTGCACGGTACCGGGCTGCCGTTCGACGAGGACGCGGCGCGTCGGCTTCAGGAGCGGATCCACGACCGGGCCCGTGACCTGTCGGCGGTGGCCAACCACCGGCTGGCCGCGATGGCAGGGCCGGACTTCGAGCCGGTGGGCGTGCTGCACCGGGTGACGGCGCGCACGCTGGTCGTCGAGGGCAGCCACGAGCCGGCCAAGCCGGGCCACGGCGCGCTCATCGCCGAACGGATCCCGGGGGCCAGGCTGCTGATCGTGCCGGGCATGGGGCACACGCTGCCCCCCGAGGTCCACGAGGAGCTGGCCGCCGCCGTCCTCACGCACACGGCCGACTGACCGACGCCCCGCCGCGCGGCCCGCGTCAGACCGCCTCGGCGGCGACCGTCGGGGCCGCCGGGGCCAAGCCCAGGTCGGTCAGCAGCGCGGCCGCCGCCCGGGCGGCGGAGGCGAGGTCGCCGGTCGGTCCTGGCAGGTCGCGGTGGTCGCCGCAGACGTAGAGGCCGTCGAGCAGCCGGGCCGACCTGGCACCCGGGTAGGGCGGCTCGAACACCGGCACCGCCCGCGGATCGTGCCGCACGGCCAGCAGCCGCCAGTCGTCGGCCGGCACGCCGTGCCGCTCGGCGAGCTGCGCCCTGGCCGCCTTGTCGAGCAGTTCTGGCGACTCGGCCGCCGGCGGCCCGAGGACCACGGAGCTGATCAGCGTCCGGCCGGCCGGCGCGCGCGACGGGTCGACGGCGGAGGCGTCCACGGTGTGCGAGACCGGGCCGCGCGCCGCCGCGTCCACGATCAGCGCGGGGCCGGCGGGCGAGGCGGCCGGCGCCGCGTGGTGCAGCACCGTCACCGGGCGGAAGTCCGGCACCCGCAGTCCTGGCAGCAGGCCGGCGGCCTCGGTCGCGCCGGTGGCCAGCACCACCGCCCGGCAGCGGAACGTGCCGTGCTCCCGGGTCTCCACCGCCGTCGTGGACACCGAGACGGCCCGCGCCCCGGTCACGACCGAGCCCTCGGGCAGCGCCCCGGCGAGCAGTTCAGGCAGCGCCGAGGCGCCGCCGACCGGCAGGCCGAGGCCGCGGCGCGCGAAGGCCCGCAGGGCCTGGTCGCCGAGCCGGCTCGAGGTGGCCAGCTCGGGATCGTGCAACAGGGCGGCGAGCAGCGGGCGCAGCGCGCCCTCGGCTATGCGCGCCGGTATGCCGCGGGTGCTCAGGGCGGCGGCCGCCGTCAGCTCGGGGCGGGCCCGCAGCCTGGCGTCCGGCAGCCGGCCGAGCCTGGCCAGGTTGGCCCGCAGCCAGATCTGGTCGAACGCGGAGGTCAGCGAGCGGCCGCCGGAACCGGCGACCGCGTGGTCGGCGGCCTCGCCGACCCGGTGCTGCTGCGTCGCGCCCTTGAGCACGATGCCGCCGGTCAGCCGGCGGGTCGGCAGAGGGCCCGGAAGCTGGGCCCTCGCGGGGTAGCCGGGCAGGGCGAGGTGGGCGGCGCGGTCGAGGCGGAAGCCGTCGAGGTCCTCGGTGGCCATGCGCCCGCCGACGCGCTCGGCCGCTTCCAGGACGGTCACGGTGAGTCCCGCGGTGCTCAGGTGGTACGCGGCGGCGAGCCCGGCGGGGCCCGCGCCGATGATGACGACGTCGGATGGGTCGCGATGCGGTCGGCGCTGAAGCACGTGTCCTCCTGGTGAGGGGTCGGTGCGTGAGAGCGGCGGGATCGGACGCCCGCGGGGCGGTCGGTCGGCGCGGACCACGCCCCCGTGACGACGCTGTCGACGAGGCTGACCTGCCGCGGTGTCGATGCCCTGGGACCCCTGGGTGTGGGTCCGTCGGTGCTGATGCCCGCTGGGGGCGCGAGCAATGCCCGAACCGGATGCGACCCTCTCACGCCGGGCGTATCGCGTCAGAGCGCACGGACCAGGGCACGGGGGCACGAAGGTCGCGTGCCGGCCGCTGCGCGGTGCTCGGACGGCGCGGTGAGGTCCCGTCCTGTCGGTCTTGTCGGATCAGGCCATGGCTCCCCGGGCCGCCAGGCCCAGGGGAGCCGCGGGCCCGGCAAGACCGCCCGGTCAGGGCCTAGGGCCTGTCTTTTGGGTCTTCGTGGATCAGGCCTTGGCTCCTCCAGGCCTGGCGGCCTGGGTGGGGGTGCCCCCTGCACGGAGTGCTTGGGGGAGTACCCCCAGATGCGGTGCTCCCCCAGACTTCGTCCGGGTGGGGGTGCCCCCTGCACGGAGTGCTTGGGGGAGTGCCCCCATTCGCTTCGCGCAAGGCGCCCCACGCGGCGGAGCCGCACATCGACCGCGGCGCAGCTCATACTTGGCCGTATTCGCGCGCGGCGCCTGACATGCCGCTCCGCGGCGTGGGGTAACGCGGCGAGGTGCCGTAGCTGGCGTCGCGGCCCCACGAAGATCCGGAAGACAGGCCCTAGCATGGCCGCCATGCCGCCGGCCGACGTCGAATTCCTGCTGCTCGGCCCGCTGGAGCTCAGCCTCGGCGGTCGCCGCGCCCCGCTGACGGCCCGCCAGCGTGAGCTGCTCGCGGTGCTGCTGCTCGACGCCAACCGCGTCGTCTCGGTCGACCGGCTGGCCGACGCGCTCTGGGGCGAGCGCCAACCGGCCGCCCCCGCCGCCCGGATCAGGGCGCTGGTCTCCGAGGTGCGCAGGGCCGGCGGCCCGGAGGGGATGATCGTCACCAGGCCGCCCGGCTACCTGCTGCGGGTGCTGCCAGGGCAGACCGACGTCCAGGCGTTCGACGAGCTCACCGGGCGGGCGGCGCGGGCCGCGGCGTGCGGCGACCAGGAGAAGGCGTTCGAGCTGTACGACCGGGCGGTCGGCCTGTGGCGGGGCGCCCCGCTCGCCGACGTCGGGGGCGCGTTCGCCGCCGCCGAGGCCGCCGCGCTCACCGAACGGCGGCGGCTGGCCGTGGAGCACCGCGCGGACGCCCTGATCGCGCTCGGCAACCACGAGTGGGCCGCCGCCGAGGCCGGCCGCGCGCTGGCCGAGGACCCGCTGCGCGAACGCCTCTGCGCACAGCTGGTGTCGAGCCTGTGGCGGAGCGGCCGGCGGTCCGAGGCGTTAGGCGCGTACCGCGACTTCAGGGACCGGCTGGCCGCCGAACTCGCCGTCGAACCCGGCCCCGAACTGCGGGCGCTGCACCGGCGGATCACCGCGAGTGGGGACGAGAACCCCGCCCAGGCCGCCAGGGCGCCACGCGACCGGTCGCCGGTGCCTCGCCAACTCCCCAGGGACGTCGACCGGTTCGTCGGCCGCGAGCGGGAGATCGGGTGGCTGGCCGGGCTGCACGAGGGCGGCGTCGGGCTGCTGGTCGGCCCGGCGGGCGTCGGCAAGACCGCCCTTGCGGTGCACGCGGCCCACCGGGCCGCCCCCCTCTTCCCCGACGGCCAACTCTTCCTCGACATGCGGGGCTTCGCGCCGGGACGGGCCATGACCGCGGCCGAGGCGCTGCCCAGGCTGCTGGTCGCGCTCGGCTGCCAGGCCGAGCGGGTGCCGGCCGGCGAGGACGACCAGACCGCCCGCTACCGCACGCTGCTCGCCGGCCGCCGGGTGCTGATCGTGCTGGACAACGTGGCCGAGCCCGCCCAGGTGCGGCCCCTGGTGCCAGGCGAGCCCGGCTGCCTGCTGCTGGTCACCAGCCGGCACCGGCTCGGCGGCCTGGTCGCCTTCGACGGCGCCCGCCGCCACACCGTCGAGGCGATGGGGCGGCGGGACGCGGTGGCGCTGATCGCGCACCGGGCCGGCGCCGACCTGGCCGCCGCCGAGCCCGCGGCGATGGCCCGCCTCGCCGACGTCTGCGGCCACCTGCCGCTGGCGCTCTGCGTCGCCGGCGCCCAACTCGCCGACCGGCCGCGGCGCGGCGTCGCCGAGCACGTCGCCGACCTCCTCGCCAGGGGGCCGCTCACCGGGCTGCGGGTGGACGACGACGAACGCGCCATGGTGCGCGCCGCCCTCGACCTCTCGCACGCCGCGCTGCCACCCGAGGCCCGCGACCTGTTCCGGCTGCTCGGCCGCGCGCCAGGCACCGACGTCACGCTCCCCGCCGCCGCCGCGCTGGCCGGCGTGGCCCGGCCGGCCGCGGAGCGCGCCCTGGCGGCCATCACCCGCGTGCACCTCGCCACCGAGACCGGCGGCGGCCGGTACGCGCTGCACGACCTGCTGCGTGAGTACGCCGGCCGACTCGCCGACGAGGCCGAGGACCCGGGCGAGCCACGGCGGGCCGACGCGCGGCTCCTCGACTACTACCTGCACTCGATGCTCGCCGCCGCGCGGGCCCACCGCTTCGACGTCCTGCTGCCCCCCGACGAGCCGGCCGGGCCCGACGTGTCGCCCGAGACGTTCCCCGACCGCGCGGCCGCCGCCGGCTGGGTCGACGCGGAGTGGGACGGCGTGGCCGCCGCCATGGAACGGGCGGCCGCGCACGGCCCGCACGAGACCGTCGGGCGGCTGGTGGCGGTCGCCCACCCCTTCCTGATGCTCAGGCCGCCCTCCGAGTCGCTGCGCCTCTCGGAGCTCGGCCTGGCGGCCGCGGGCCGGGTCGGCGACCCCCGGTGGCTGGCCGTCACCCACCTCAACCTGGGCAACATCCACTGGCGGATGACCGACCTGCGGACCGCGGGCCGGCACTTCCGGCGGGCCGGGGAGCTGGCCGGCCGCGCCGGCTGGCCGTCGGGCGAGGCCCGGGCGCTGATCGGCGCCGCCGTCGTGGCCAAACAACTCGGCCGGGTCAGGCACGCCGTCCGGCAGTACCAGCGGGCACTCGACATCCACCGGCGGCTCCAGGACCCCCGGGGCGAGCTGACCTGCCTGATGAACCTCGCCTCCGCCCGGCTGACCCTCGGACAACTGGCCGCGGCCGACGAGGCGTTGGGCGCCGTGTGGCCGCTGCTCGACGCCGCGAACCCCACCGTCGCCGCGCTCGTCCTCGTCAACCGCGGCCTGGTCAGGCAGGAACAGGGCGCCTTCGACGAGGCCCTGACGCTGCTCGACCGGGCCCGCGGGATGGCCACCGACGCCGGCTCCCGCTACGCCGAGGCCGTCGTCGAGGAGACCGCGGGCCGGGTCCACCTCGACGCAGGCCGCCACCGGGCGGCGATCGCCGCCTTCAGCCGGGCCCTGGAGATCGCCAGGGAGGTCGAGAACCGCAACTGCGAGGCCGACTGCCTGACCGGGATCGGCGTCGCCCTGCTGCGCGAGGGCGATCCCGACCGCGGCGAGTCGCGGCTCGCCGCCGCCCTGGAGATCACCGAGCGAACCGAGTACGCCGCCGGCCGCTCCGAGACGCTGCTCGGTCTCGCCGAGGCCGCGCTGCTCCGCGGCGCCCACCGCACCGGCCTCGACCACGCCACCGGGGCCCTGGCGCTGGCCCGCGAGCGGAACCGGCTCGCGCTCGGCAAGGCGCACGCGCTGCTCGCCGCCCTCCACCTCGACCTCGGCGACGCCGAGCGTGCCGTCGAACACTGCGCCAGGGCGCTGGAGTTCTGCCGCGGCTCGGGGCAGCGGCTGGTGCACGGCCGCGTCCTGCTGCTGCTGGGCCGCGCCCGCCGCCGTCAGGGCGACGAGCGCGGGGCGCGCTCCGCGTGGCGGGCGGCGCGCGCCCGGCTCGGGGACAGCACGGCGCCGGAGAGCGCGGAGGTGGCCACCCTGCTGGGCTGACCGGCCGGCCACACCTCGGCGGGCGCCGCGTCCCGGCGCAGGATCCGGGCGTGCAACTCCCGCAGCGCCGGCCCCGGTTCGTCCCCCAGCTGATCCACCAGACGCCGGCGGATCCCGTCGTATGACGCCAGCGCCTCACCCTGCCGCCCGCTCCGGTGGAGCGCCAGCATCAGCAGGCCGGCGATCGTCTCGTCCAGCGGATGCTGTTCCGCGAGCTGGTGGAGGAACGGGGTCTCCTCGGCGTGCCGCTCGAGACGCAGGCCGAGCTCGGCGCGGCCGATCCTGGCGGTCAGCAGCTCCCGCTCCAGCGTCACCCGGGCGCTCGCCGCCCACGCCGAGGTCAGATCGGACATCGGGCGGCCGCCCCAGAGCGCGAGTGCCCGGTCGAACAGGTCGAGCGCGGACGGCTCGTCCCGCCCCCGCGCCGCGTCCCGCGCCTGGGCCACGAGCCGGCGGAACCGGTGCAGGTCGACGGCGGCGGCGTCGACCGCGAGCAGATAGCCGCCGCGCCGCCGCAGCACCAGGGCGTGCCCGGCAGGTAGCGACCGCCGGAGCCGGTTGGCGCAGGTGTACAGCGCCGCCCTGGGATGCCGTGGCAGCTCGTCGCCCCAGATCTGGTCGATCACCAACTCGTCGGAGACGAACTCGTCGGGCCGCCACGCCAACGCGGCCAGCAGCGAACGCACCCGCTCCGACGCCAGGTCCACCCCCACCGGACCCACCCGCAGCCGCACCGAGCCGAGCAGTCGGATCTCCATCGCACCAGCCAATCGTCGAAAGGACCGGTGGACACCATGGAGCACGCCCGCATGGGACGTGCATGCCCAGCCCATGCACGCCCCACCGCGGGCCGGTGGGGAAGGAGGCTCGACCCCACTCGTGCGTGGCCCCCGCCCGGCCATCCTGGCGCGGGCGACTGTCGCCGATCCGTCGCCGATCTGTCGCCGGTCCCCGGGCGGCACGCGCCATCGGCGCCGCCGCACCCGCGGTGGGCCGGCGCCGTCGAGTTCGCCGTGTTCAGGCGCCGGCCACGGCGGCCCTGACCTGTTCCTCGACGGTCGGGTGGGCGAAGGCGAAGCCGGCGTCGAGCAGCCGGCGCGGCACCACCCGCTGGCTGCCGAGCACGTCCTGCGCGAACTCGCCGAGCACCAGGCGCAGCGCGGGCGCCGGCACCGCGCACAGCGTCGGCCGGTGCAGCACCCGGCCCATCACCCGGGTCACCTCGCGGTTGGTCAGCGGCTCGGGCCCTGTGAGGTTGACCGGTCCTGAGAGCGCCGGCCGGTCGTCGAGCAGGAAGCGGAGGGCGGCGATGTGGTCGTGGAGCGAGATGGCGCTCCAGTACTGCCGGCCGCTGCCGAGCCGGCCGCCGATCCCGGCGCGGAAGATCGGGAACAGCCGGCCCCAGGCCCCGCCAGAGCGGGCCACCACCAGGCCGGTGCGGGCGAACGCGACGCGCACCCCGGCCTGTTCCGCCGGCCCGGCCGCCGCCTCCCAGGCCACCGAGAGGTCGGCGAGGAAGCCGGTGCCCGCCGGCTCGTGCTCGTCCACCGGGCGGTCGCCCGTGTAGCCGTAGTAGCCGATGGCGCTGCCGGAGACCAGGACGCGCGGCGGCCGGTCGAGCGAGGCGATCGCCCGGGCCAGGGACGCCGTGCCGACGACCCGGCTGTCGCGGAGCACCGCCTTGTAGCGGGCGGTCCACCGGTGGTCGGCGACGCCGGCGCCCGCCAGGTGGACGACGGCGGTGCAGCCGTCCAGCGCCGCCCGGTTGACCTCGGGCTCCTGGCCCAACGGGTCCCAGCGCTCCTCGTCCGCCGTGCGCGGCGGCCGGCGCACCAGCCGGACCACGTCCACTCCGTCGGCCCGCAGCGCGGCGACCAGCGCCGAGCCGATCAGCCCCGAAGAGCCGGTGACGGCAAAACGTTCCCCGCTGGCCTCATCCCGCATGGCCCCATCCTCGTCGATCAGGTGATCACGCGTCGACCCGGCCGCCAGGGGCGGGCCGCGCCAGGGCCCACAGCCGGGGGTAGGCGGCGGCCATCGCCTCGGCGTCCGCGAAGTCCACCGGCACGCCCTCGGGATCGCGCGGCGGATCCGGCAGGCCGAGGTCGGGCAGTTCGGCGCCGGTCAGCCGGTCGTACGCGTCGTAGGCGGCGTACCCGACGTCCTCGGCGTCGCCGTCGGCCCGCCGGTCGAAGCCCTCGGCGCCGAGCAGTTCGGCGAGCGCGTCGGGCTCGTGCAGGGTGCCCTCGAAGACGTGTCTGCCCTGGCTGATCAGCCAGCAGCGGAAGTTCTCGAAGGCGGCGTCCCCCGCGTCGCCGAGCAGCACCCAGGCGGCGCCCCACACGTCCCAGCGGTAGGCGCGGCCGAAGCGCGACTCGAAGTGCCTGGCGTAGTCGGTGACGGCCTCGGGGTCGAGTTCGGCGAGCCGCTCGACGAGCAGGTCGGCGTGCGCCTCGGGATCGCCGCCCGCGGCGACCCGGGTGCTGTCGATGATCTCCCAGAAGCCCGTTTCGTCCATCACGACAACAGGATCCCGGTTACGGCGTCCGGACGCACGCCGAAAAAGCCGGACAGGAGGTGTCGGGTTTCCCTGTGAGTGTGGGATCCGTTCGGACCAGGACGTGAGAGGAACGTGCGTGAAGCAGCAGACCATGCCGTCGAGCGGGCCGTTGACCGGCAGGATCGCGCTGGTGGCGGGGGCGACCAGGGGTGCCGGGCGCGCCATGGCGGTCGAGCTCGGCGTGGCCGGGGCCACCGTCTACGTGACCGGCCGTACGACCAGGACGACGGTCAGTGAGGTGGGCCGGGCCACCGAGACCATCGAGGAGACCGCCGAGCTGGTCACCGCGGCCGGCGGCGAGGGCGTCGCGGTGCCGACCGACCACCTGGAGGTGGAGCAGGTCAGGGCCCTGGTCGAACGGATCGACCGGGAGCGCGGGCGGCTCGACGTGCTGGTGAACGACGTCTGGGGCGGCGACCACCTGCTCGACCTGGCGTTCGCCACCAAGATGTGGGACCTCGACCTGGAGGGCGGGCTGCGGATGCTGCGGCTCGGCGTCGAGACCCACATCGTCACCGCCCACCACGCGCTGCCGCTGCTGACGCGGCGGCCAGGTGGCCTGGTGATCGAGGTGACGGACGGGACCAGGGAGTTCAACCGCCGCTACCGGGAGAGCTTCTTCTACGACCTGGCGAAGGCCGCGCCGATCCGGATGGCGTACGCGCTGGGTGAGGAGCTGCGGGAGCTGGGCTGCACCGCCGTCTCGCTGACCCCTGGCTGGCTGCGTTCCGAGGCGATGCTCGACACCCACTTCAAGGTGACCGAGGAGAACTGGCGGGACGGGATCAGGCAGGACCGGCACTTCGCGATCTCCGAGTCCCCGACGCTCATCGGCCGCGCGGCCGCCGCCCTCGCCAGCGACCCGGACGTGGCCCGCTGGAACGGCCAGTCGCTCTCCAGCGGCCAGCTGGCCCGCGAGTACGGCTTCACCGACGCGGACGGCTCCCAGCCGGACGCGATCGCGTACATCATGGAGGTTGTCCAGGGCGGGAAGGACGCCGACGCGTCCCAGTACCGGTAGCGGTCCTTCGGGGCCGGGCTACGCGGCGGCGTTGTGGACGATCTGGATCAGGTTGCCGCAGGTGTCGTCCAGGACCGCCGTGGTGACCGGCCCCATCTCCAGCGGCTGCTGGGTGAACTCCACGCCGAGCCCGGTGAGCCGCTCGAACTCGGCGGCCACGTCGTCCACGGCGAAGGAGGCGGCCGGGATGCCGTCCTGGACCAGCGCCGCCTTGTACGGGCCGACCGCGGGGTGCCCGGAGGGTTCGAGCAGCAGCTCGGTCCCCTCGGGCGCCTCGGGCGAGACCACCGTCAGCCATCTGGCCTCGCCGCCGAGCGGCACGTCGTTCTTCTTCACGAAGCCCAGCACGTCGGTGTAGAAGCGCAGCGCCTTCTCCTGGTCTTCGACGAAGACGCTGGTCACGTAGATCTTCATGGGGAGCTCTCCGGGGTGTCGGGCCCGAGCCATCGGTTCATGGCGCGGCGCAGGGGTTCGGTGTCGAGATCGTGGAACTTGTAGCGCCCCTGGCGCCGGGTGACGACCAGGCCGGCGGACTCCAGCACGGCCAGATGCTGGCTGACCGCCTGGCGGGAAAGCCCCAGGCCGTGCTTGGTCACCAGCCGCGCGCAGATCTCGAACAGGGTCTGGCCGTCCCGCTCCACCAGCTCGTCGAGGATGCGCCGGCGGGTGGGATCGGCCAGGGCCTTGAAGACATCGTCCGCCATGACCCCCACGATAGGCAAGTAGCGACTTGCCTATCAAGTCGAGGCCACCCCGGTCACACCTGCCGCGCGCCCGGCCCGCCGTCGTCCTGGCAGGAGGCGAAGGCGAACGAGAGCCGCCCCGGCCGGTCGCCGCGGGCCGGCGTCGTGCGGGTGCGGCCGACCGGCGAGGTCTCGCCGGCGAACCGGAACTGGTACCAGTAGGTGCGGCCGGGACGCAGCCCCGCCGGCTCGACGTGCACGGCGTGCACGGCGTGCACCAGCTCGGGCAGCGCCGCGACGGTGCCGCGCCGCACCACGTTCCGCATCCGCTCGTCGGTGGCCACCCGCCACTCGACGGGCACCGGGCGCGGCGGCATCCCGCCGGCGCCGCCGGGCGCCAGCGGGTCGGGCGCCAGCCGGGTGCGGAGCACGAAGCCGTCGGGCTGGGGGTACCTCCCAGCCTCCCCCGACTCCGTCCGGGGGGACCCCATGGCTGGGGGAGGGGCGCCCGAGGCCGCGCCGAGCGCGAACGGATCGCCGCCGGCCGTCGCCCGGCGCGGCACGTCGGCGAGGGCGCCGCGCGCCAGCGGCAGCAGCGCCAGCGCCGCGAGCCCCGAGAGGCCGGCCAGCGCACCGGCGAAACGTCGGCGGTCCCAGCCGCCCTGACCACCTGTCACGCGTCCGGTGTCTGCCACGCCCGCCATCCTGGGCGCGGCCGCCTGTCCCGGGGGCGACCCCGGGACGAACGGCGCTACCGGGCTGTCCCCTCCCCGAACCTGGCCGTCTGCGCGCGCCGCGCGGCGGCGGCCGCGTCGCCCGCCGCCGACCAGTCCTTCGGCCGGCACCCCTGGAGGACCCGCTGGACCGGCGCCCACCCGAGCCAGCTCGGAGCGTCCCACCCCGGAGGGCCCATCAGGTCCTGGACCGCCAGGTAGTGGTCGATCCGGACCCGGTCCCAGGCGTGCACGACCAGGCCGTCCCCCACGCCAAGACCCACATGCCCCCAGTTCCGCCGTCGACCGAGCAACTCCCCGCCGCTGTCGTAGAAGACGAACGCCCCGGCCGGCGGCACCCCGGTGTTGTCCCGCGCCGCGTACAACTCGGCGGACTCCCGGGCGAAGTCACCGCCGAAGACCTCCAACCCGTTGGGCCGCTCGTAGGCGTCCTCCACGAAGGCCAGACACCGCGAGGCGTAGGCGGTCGAGCCGACGTGGCTCCTCGCCCAGGCCACGGCGTTCTCCACACGATCCCGCCGGTCGTCTTCCACGGCCCTCCCCGGACAGTCGAACAGGCGGCCTCGAACCCTAGCCCCGAACCGGCGCGCGGCGGCATCGGTTTTCCGCGCCGCTTGACCTTGTCACGGTGACAAGGTCTTCACTGCGGTCGAGGAGGTGGTCCCGATGACCCCGATGACCCCGAAGACCGGGCCGGTGATCAGGATTCCGGGGCTGGCGGACGACCGCGCGTCCGTCCGACTGCGGGCGGCGCTCGCGGTCGGCACGTCCCCCGACCCGCGGTTCGTCGCGACGCTCGTCGAGCGCTGCGCCGTCGAACCCGACTTCTCCGTGCGCGAGATGCTGACCTGGGCACTCACTCGCCACCCGGCGTCGCTCACGGTCCCGCCGCTGCTCGAAGCGGTCCGCTCGGAGCGCGCCCAGGCACGGAGCCAGGCGCTGCACACGCTGTCCAAGATCGGGGACCGGCTGGCCTGGCCGGCCATCACCCCGGCGCTGCTGGCCGACCCCGAAGACGAGGTGGCCAGGAGCGCCTGGCGGGCGGCGGTCGCGCTGGTGCCCGAAGGCGCCGAGCCCGGGCTGGCCGTACTGTTGGCCACACAGCTCGGGCGCGGCGAACACGAGACGCGGCTGAGCCTCAGCCGGGCGCTGATCGCGCTCGGGGAGGCGACGCCGCCCGTCCTGGGCGCCGCGACGACGGATCCCGACCCGCGCGTGCGCGCGCACGCGATCGCCACCGAACAGCTGTGGCGCGACCCGGACGCCGGCTTCGAGTTCGCGATCGAGGAGGCGAAACGGATCATGGCGGTGGGCAGTGCTGATCGGTGAGGTCGCACGGCGATCCGGGGTCAGCGCCCGCATGCTCAGGCACTACGAGCGGCTCGGCCTGGTGCGCCCCACGGAGCGCACCGGCGCCGGCTACCGGGAGTACTCCGACGCGGACATCCGTCGCGTCTTCCACATCGAGAGCCTGCGGTCGCTCGGTCTCTCGCTGCGCGACGTCGGGCGCGCGCTCGACGACCCCGACTTCGCGCCGGCGGAGCTCGTCCACGACCTCGTCCGCCGGACGCGGGACCGCATCGCCGCGGAGACGGAGCTGCTCACCCGACTCCGCCGGATCGACGCCACGGAACCCGCCGACTGGGCGGACGTCCTCGGGATCGTCGCCCTCCTCCAGGCGCTGGGGTCGAACAGCCCGGGCGCGCGACAGCGCGCGGCCCTCGCCGCGGTCGAGGCCGTTCCCGTCCCGGTGGAGGCACTGGTCGAGGCGGTGCTGGGCGAGTCGAACCCGAACGTCGCGGGAGCCCTCCGCTGGGCGCTCGCCCCCTCGGGCGAGGACGCGCTGCCCCCACTGACGAAGGGTCTTCGCTCACCCGCGGCCGAGGTACGGCGCCGCGCCGTCCTGACCATCGCCGAACTCCCGACCGACGAGGCGACCACCGTGCTGCGGACTGCCCTCACGGACCCCGACACCGCGGTCCGCGGCCACGCGGCACTGGCGCTCGGCGCACGCGGCGTGGCCGACGCCGTCCCGACGCTCCTCGACCTGATCGTCGACGGGCGGAACGACACCGAAGCGGCCGACGCGCTGAGCACGCTGGCGAGCGACTCCACGACGGCGCACCGGATCGCCACCGAACTCGTCTCCCGCCTCGCCCACCCCACCACCGAACCCCCCGCCCGCCGACGCCTGACCCAGGCCCTCGCCGACATCCCCGGCCCCACGACGACCCGCGCCCTCACCGACCTGTCCCAGGACGCCGACCCCGGCGTCGCGGTCACCGCGACCTACCTCCTCACGCTGCGCGACGGCTGACGGTCGCCCGTGCCGCCCGTGCCGCCCGTGCCGACGGAGCCGGAAACTGAGGGGTGGGCCGGGCCGGGAATCAGAACTCCCAGTCCTCGTCCTCACCGCCGCGCATATGGCGCCAGCCCCTGACGTCCTCCAGCGCCGCGCGCGCCAACTCGGCGTACTGCCCCGGGCACTCCCACACCTCTCGGGCCGAGAGCTCGGCGGGCACGGGGGTGTCGGGGTGGTCCTCCGGCGCGTACAGGTGGAGCACCGCGCGGTACCGGGACCGCGTGGTGGCCTTGGCGGCGGACCAGGGGTGCCGCGGGTGGTCGCAGGACACGTCCAGGTCGATGGTGGCGAGCGCGGCGGCCAGGGGGCGGGCATACGAGGGCGGCAGCCCCTCGTACGTCTGGGCGATGCCCATCCACATACACAGGAACAGGCCGAGCCGCTCCTCGTCCCGCACCTCCCCGGCGAGCCAACGACGCGCGGACCACAACGCGACCGGGCCGGTGTTGTCCTCCCAAGTGCGGCCGATCGCCTCCTGCATGGCGACGATGTCGATGCCGCCGTCGTCCCCGACGAACCGCGCGTCGAGGTGGGAGACGTCGATGTCGCCGAAGAGCCTCCGGTGCGCGTCGCGCAGCGCGTCCACGGCCTGGTCGACGAGTTCCGCGAGGAACCCCTCGCAGTCGAACGCCGCCAGCTCCTCGTCCTCGAGTCCGTAATCCTCGCCGAACGCGGCCCGACCGGCCTCGGTCAGCATGCTCACCCCGATTTCGACCTGGTA
The DNA here is from genome assembly GCF_054783955.1 of Streptomyces mayteni. Taxonomy (NCBI): domain Bacteria; kingdom Bacillati; phylum Actinomycetota; class Actinomycetes; order Kitasatosporales; family Streptomycetaceae; genus Streptomyces; species Streptomyces mayteni. Next base: position 61,719 of record NZ_BAAGPR010000036.1, read on the forward strand.
CTCCGAGTCCAGGTCCGTGGGATGGGCGCCGTCCCGACAGGAACAGGAGGCCGGGTCGAGCGTGGCACGGAACCCTTCGAGGGCCTCCGTGTACGACGCGAACACGGACTTGCTGAAGACACGGCCGGAGACGTACCAGCAGGTGGCGTGCAGCAGGATCGTGTACCCGGTCCGCTCCCGGCGCCCCTCCGGGGTGCCGACGCGCCCCAGCGCCCCCGACGCGTCCCCGGCGAGGACGCTGAGCGTCGATTCCGGATCCACGTTGGGGTAGTCGCAGACGATCCCGGAGAGGTCGGAGATCAGTTCCCGGTGTTCCGCGGGCATGGTGGGCGTCACTTCAGTCACACCCGTCACGGACGAGACGCGTCGCCGCGACGGTTCCCCGATACCACCGGGCAACTGCCGCACCCCACACGGCACCGCGCCGCGCGCGACGCGGCTAGGTTCTGTCTCTTGGATCGACGTGGCTGACCGCATGAGTCCCGGTGGAAGATTCTCCGCATGATGATGCAATCTCCCCGACGGGGCATATCCCCTGTCGTGCCCCCCGTCGCGAAGTCCTGGCGCCGCATCGACGCTTGGTTGTCCCGATACGCGCCGAAGGCTCTGGGAGAACTCAGGCCTCCGGCTTCGTGGCAGTCCATCCAGGAGGCCGAGTCACGCTTGGGGTTTCCCCTTCCTGCGGATCTCCGGGAGTCGCTGCGGTGCCACAACGGAGATAGGTCCCTGGTGGGTGTGCTTCCCTGCCGGAGGCTGTACTCGGTGTCGGAGATCATCGAGGTCCGCGAGATGCGGATGGAGATATGGGAGTCAGACGACCTGGATCAGGCGGAAGCGCCCTGGTGGGGAACGAAGTGGGTCCCCATCTCCGGAAGTGACGGAGGCGACCACTTCATCGATGCCGGGGAAGGGATGTGGCAGAACCATCTCGGTGACGCTGTCCACGACGACCAGGCGTGCTTTCTGGGCTGGCCTAGCTTGGGCTCATGGCTCCATGAGGTGGCGGAAGCCTTGGAGCATCACAGCCAGTCCTGGTTCGGCGCGGTGACTGCCCCCAAGATCGACAGCAGGGGAGACATCGACTGGTGGAACTGAGTCCAGGCCCATTGATCACCTTCGCGCCCAGATGCGGATGCTGGCGAGGTGGAGTGCGGCCTGGCAGGCGATGGCGAGTTGCCGGTTCGTGTGGCCAGGCCACGCCACTGTTTGAGGCGGTTGATGCACCGCTCGACGGAGTTGCGCTGCTTGTAGGCCTCGTGGTCGAAGCCGGGTGGGCGGCCCCCTCGGCGGCCTCGTCGCCGTCGGTGGCTGATCTGGTCGGACGGCTGCGGGATGACGGCGCGGATTCCCCGGCGCCGCAGGTGGATGCGGATGGCGCGGGATGAGTAGCAACGCCATCGAGTCAGACGACCGCTGGTGGCGTCGGATGGCGACTCCGGTGCCAAGAGGCTGCGCTGACAAGTCCACGATGGCGCTCAAGGAGATCATGTTGCGGGCTCCCTGGCGTGGCCTGGGCATCGCTCGGCGCATTCATGACGCGCTCATCGCAGCCAGGTCGGAGGAACAGGTCACGCTCCTGGTCAATCCCCTGGCTGGGAACGGCAAGGTCAAGGCGCTGTACGAGTCGTGGGGGTACGCCGAGATCAGTTCCCAGCAGCCCTCGCCGGACGGGCCGGTCTTCACGGCCATGGTGCGGCCGACGCGGGCCGCGGCCCCGCGCTGAACCGAGGGCGAGACATCCGTGGACGGGTGGTGTGCCCGTCCGCTCACTCGTCGTCGAGTCGTCCGGCCGCGGTTGTCAGACCGCCTCGGTACGGTCGGTGCATGAGAGCCACTGGCACGTTCACCGTCACATCGTTCGTCCCGACTGAGCTGAAGCCCGATCCGGCTGTGTCCACCGGGCTGCCGGTAGGTGTCGCGACGATGGAGAAGCGCTTCGAGGACGGGGCGGTGGGGCGCTCTGCGACCCTGTTCACCGCCGCGTTCGACCAGGCGACCGGTGTCGGCACTTACGTGGCCATGGAGTCGTTCGAGGGCACGCTGCACGGTCGGGAGGGCTCCTTCAACTTCGTGCACTCGGCCACGACGTCCGGTAGCGACCGCACCGCGGAGTTCTTCACGATCGTGCCGTCGGGCGGCACCGGTGAGCTGGCCGGTATCTCCGGAGCCGGTGGGATAGCCGTCGACGCCGACGGCACGCATCGCATCTGGTTCGACTACGAGCTCGGCTGACCGGCGGGCCCGGCCGGGAGATCGCGGTGGTGTGACGTCAGGGCCGGTTTTCCGGCCCTGGAGTGGTCCCGACGTCGCAGTTGGCGAGCTCGGCCGTCAGGGCCGGTAGTTGGCGGACATGCGGGCCGCCGCCGTGGCCAGTGCGTTCCGTAGCGACGTCGGGGTGAGGACGACCGCGTCGGGGCCCAGGGAGAGCAGCTGGCTGTAGGCGACCTCCTCCGACTCGACCGCCAGGGTCGTCGTGATCCAGCCGTCCGCGTCGGGTGGGGAGGCCGCCGTGAGGGCTTCGGTCGCGGCCTCGCGGTCGGTGACGTGGGGGAGGGCGCGGGCGCCGGCGGGGGTGAGGCGGAGGTGGACCTCGGCGTGGAGGATGGAGCGGGCGAAGGCGGCGGCCTGGGCCGTCCAGAAGGTGGGGAGGTCGAAGGAGTCGTCCCGCGCGAAGCGCTCCTCGGTGGGGGTGACCGAGACGAAGCGGGAGACCCGGTAGACCCGGGGGCGGGAGGCTTCGGCCGGGCGGGCGGCCAGGTACCAGGTGCCGGCCTTGAGGACCAGGCCGTGGGGGTCGAGGACGCGGGCGACCTCCGCGCCGTCGCCCCTGCGGTAGGTGACCTGGATCCGCAGGTCGTCCCAGACGGCCTCGGCGACGGCCGGCAGCAACTCCGGGGTCTCGGGCGGTTGCCACCAGCCCGGCGCGTCCAGGTGGAAGCGCTGGGCCGCCGTGTCGTGGGCGGAGCGCAGCTCGGGGAGGAGGGCGGCGGAGACCTTGAGGCGGGCCGCCGAGGCGGCGTCCGCCAGGCCCATGTCGCGGAGCGCGCCCGGCACGCCGGAGAGGAACAGCGCCTCGGCCTCGCTGCGGCCCAGGCCGGTGAGGCGGGTGCGGTAGCCGCCGATCAGGCGGTAGCCGCCGGCGCGGCCGCGGTCGGCGTAGACGGGGATGCCGGCCTCGGAGAGGGCGTCCACGTCGCGGGCCACCGTCCGCTCCGAGACCTCGAGTTCGGCCGCCAGCTCGGCGGCGGTCATCGCCCTACGATCCTGAAGCAGCAGGACGAGTCTGATGAGTCGGGCAGCACGCATGAGGCGCCGATAATAACCCGTGGGCCATGGAACCATGGGTGCTGCCATGAGGGGCTCGGTCCCGCGCGTTGGCGCGACAAACGGGACCCGAGCTCCCCTGGGAGCCGCGTCGAACGGCAGGACAGGCAGTGCGACGCGGCTCACTTCCAGGAAGACTCTAAGCCGATGATCGATGATCGATCAAAGGGTTGCGGCAAAAAAGTCGGCGAATCGGAGAAATTGGCATCCCGTGCCATACCGGGCGCCGCCATCAGGCACGCGGTGCACAGTTCAGCACGTGCTCCTTGACGAGCTCCCCGATCCGCGGGTCCCGCCTCAGGAAGGCGTCCACCAGCTCCTGGTGTTCCTCGGCGTAGGACCGCTGCCGGGTGCCGAGCCAGCGGATGGAGAGCGCCGTCCAGATCTCGATGCCCAGCGACTCCCAGGTGTGCAGCAGCACGCTGTTCCCCGACGCCTTCACCAGCTCGTGGTGGAACGCCACCGTGTGCCCGACCTGCGCCTCCGCGTCCGCCAGCCGGTCCGCCTCGCGGAGCGCCGCCACCTCGGGGGCCAGCGCCGAGACGTCCTCGGCGAGCCGAGAAGCCGCCAGCTCGGCCGCGATCTGCTCCAGACCGGCCCGCACCGGGTAGATCTCCTCCAGGTCGGCGGCGGTCAACGCCCGCACCCGGACGCCCTTGTTGGGCGCCGACTCGATCAGCCGCAGCGTCTCGAGCTCGCGCAGCGCCTCCCTGACCGGCGTCTGGCTCACGTCGAGCTCCGCCGCGATGCGCCGCTCGACGATCCGCTCGCCCGGCTGCCAGCGCCCGCTGACGATGCCCTCCACGATGTGCTCACGGATCTGCTGGCGCAACGAATGGATGACGGGCGGGTTCATGCCCTCACACTCCCATGGGGTGATCCAACAGGGCCGCGCCCCGCCCGGAGAGTCCGGACGGGGCGCGGCCGCTGCGACGGTTGCCGGACGGCCCTTACAGGCCGAGCTCGCCTTCGAACGCGCCGGCCTCGAGACGGGCCTTCACGTCCGCCAGGTAGCGGGCCGCGTCCGCGCCGTCCACCAGCTGGTGGTCGTAGGACAGGGTCAGGTAGACCATGTCCCGGATGGCGATGGTCTCGCCGAGCTCGGGGTGGTTCACGACCACCGGGCGACGCACGGTGGCGCCGATGCCCAGCTCCGCGACCTGCGGGTAGTTCACGATGATCGTGTCGAACAGCGCACCGCGCGAACCGGTGTTGCTGATCGTGAACGTGCCACCTGACATGTCGTCGGGGGAGAGCCCGCCGCCACGCACCTTGCCCGCCAGCTCCGCCGTCTTCTTGGCGATGCCGGCCAGGCTCAGGTCGCCCGCGCCCTTGATGACGGGGACCATCAGGCCCTTCTCCGAGTCCACCGCGATGCCCACGTTCTCGACGTCGTGGTAGGTGATCGTGCCGTCGTCGTTCATCCGGGCGTTGACCGACGGGTGGGCCTTGAGGGCCTCCGCCGCCGCCTTGACGAAGAACGGCATCGGGGAGAGCTTGACGCCCTCGCGGGCCAGGAACGCGTCCTTGGCCCGGCCCCGCAGCCGCATGATGCGGGTGACGTCCACCTCGACGACGGTCGACAGCTGCGCCTGGTTGTGCAGCGCCTTCATCATGTTCTCGGCGATGACCTTGCGGATCCGGCTCATCTTCACCGTCTGGCCGCGGAGCGGCGACGGCTGGACGGGCGCCGGCGCCTTGGCGGCCGGCGCCGCCGAGGCGGCGGTGGGGGCCGGGGCCGCGCCGTGGGCGCCGGCCGCCGAGGCGGCGCTCAGCACGTCCTGCTTACGGATCCGACCGCCGCCGCCCGACCCCTTGACGGTGGCCAGGTCGACGCCGTTCTCCGCCGCCAGCTTGCGCACCAGCGGGGTGACGTAGGTCGGGTCGGTGGCGGGGGCGGCCGGGGCCGGTGCGGCCGGAGCCGCGGGTGCCGGAGCCGGTGCCGCGGGCGCGGGCTCGGGGGTGGGCGCCGGAGCCTGCGCGACGGGGGCCGGGGCAGGGGCGGGAGCCGGGAAGTCGGAGGCCAAGCGGTCTTAGGAAGACA
>NZ_BAAGPR010000037.1:0-65576 GCF_054783955.1 Streptomyces mayteni
GGCCGGTTCCGCGGCCGCGGCGGGCGGCGCGGCCGGCGGCGCGGCCGCCGTGCGGCTCGGCGCGCCGGTGAAGGCCGGCATCGCGTCGGGTGTGGTGGTCTCGGCGGTGGCTGCGGTGCTGGCGATGGCGCTGATGGGCTCCGATCCCGAGGACCAGGCCGCGCCGCCGCCCGACGATCCGGCGCCGGCCGAGCCGACGCCGCGGCCCGAGCCGTCGTCCGAGCCGGTCGCGGAGCCGGAGCCGGTGCCGGAGCCCGATCCTTCGGCGCCGGAACCGTCGGAACCGGCACCACGGCCGCCGGAGCCGACTCCCGAGCCCTCGCCGTCACCCGCTCCGGAGCCGGCCCCGGAGCCGGAGCCCGCGCCACCGCCCACCCCGGAGCCGACGGCGACCCCGGCCCCACCCGAACCGACGCCCGCGCCCTACGAGTTGCGGCGCCTCGCCTTCGACATCACCGGCGACGACACGGCGCCGACGGTGCGGCTGGCCGGCAGCAGCCCGATCTGGCAGCGGGACGACCTGACGATCGGCGGCCGACCACACGACCACGGCATCACGGTCGGCGCGTGGTCCTCCGTCACCATCGACCTGAACCTGACCTGCGTCACCTACCAGGCGCTGGTCGGCATCGACGACATGATGGCCGGCTTCGGCTCGGCCGTCTTCAGCGTCTACGGGGACGACCAGATGCTGTGGGAGTCCGACGTGGTGTCCGGCGGCGAGGAGGCCATCCCGATGAGCGTCCCCCTCACCGGCGTCGAAACCCTCCGCCTCGACGTCCAGGGCGAAGGCTGGCTCGGCGCGGCGACCGTGGCGGACTGGGCGGACTCCGAGATCAACTGTCAGTAGCCGATTGCCGGCTGCCGGTTGCCTGGCCGGCACGGCAGCCCGACGACCGCCCCTGCGGACCGAAGCGCGGCCCGGCGGACGGCGAAGCCGGTGGCCTGGCCGGCCGGGCCGAGCGCCGGCCCTGCGGGCGGCGAAGCCGGTGCCTGGCCGGCCGGGCAATCGGGTGGCCGGCGCAGCCGGTCGCGGCACGGGCCGCGTGCCGGGCCCTGCGGCCGGCGAAGCCGGTCGCGCCAGTTGGCCGGTTCTATTGGGCGAAGCCCCGGCGGGGGCAGCCTCGCGCTCGCGCGGCCGGCAAGGCCATGGCCTACCAAGCCGGCGCGGCCGAGCGATCAGCCCGGCAGGTCGAGCCGATCCCGCCCCGCGCGGCCGCAGGCCGGCCCCGAACAACCGGCCCGGCGGGGCGGCCCGCCGGTGTGGCCGGCGAGGGGTGTGGCCTGACCGGCCAGGTCGCACCGCTTGACGCGCTGGTCACGGCACGGAGCAGCGGACAGTGTCATGCCTGCCGCCGTGCCAACGGCACCGGCGCGCACAGCCAGGCCAGCCGGCCCTGTTGGCCGGGCCCCCTCAGCCAGCACGGCCGGAGGCGGGGCATGGCCCCGCCTGACCGCCGGCCCCGAACCCTTCGGCGGCGGCCCGGCGGGCGGCGAAGCCGGGTCGCGCCGCGGTGGTCGTCACCGGGCCGGCGCCGACACGTGGTGCGTCCGGACGGCTGGCGCCGGCTGGCACGGAGCCGGCTCCGCCCCCGGGCCTACCGGCCACGAGTTGTTCTGGCAGCCCTGCCGGCCAGGCAACCGGCCGGTTAGAGGGTGACGCCGCTGGTGACCGCGCGGGGGTCGTGGTTGCCTTCGGCGGTCCAGCAGGAGCCGCGGCGGGTGAGGAGGCGGCGGAGCCAGATCTCGGTGGAGACGAGTTCGGCGAGGCCGTCGAGCGGGAGTCGTTCGCCTTCGGAGGCCGCGCGGAGGGCCTTGCGGACGACGCGGGCCTCGATCAGGCCGGCGTCGGCGAGCAGGGGCGCGTCGAAGAGGTTCACCAGGGTGCCGATATTGGCTCGAAGTCCCGCGCGCACGGATTCGGTTCCCGACGCGAGGGTGGTGGCGCCCCAGCCGGGCGGCAGCGCGCGCACCCCCGCGCCCTCCAGCACAGCGCGCAACACGTCGGCACGCGCCCCCGGCTGCACCCGGAGGCTCTCGGGCAACGCCTGGCAGGCGCGCACCACCTGGTTGTCGTAGAAAGGGGCGTGCAGCCGCTGGTGCCTGACCTCGGCGGCCTGCTCGAACACCCGGTGGTCGGCGGCGTGGCGGGCGAGCACGGCGCGGGCCCGCTGTTCGCCTGGCCGTGAGGTGGCCGAGGTCGAACGTGGCCTGGCGGCCGCCGCTTCGAGCCGAATCGATACTTCGGCCAGCGCCTCGCCGGTCAGCCAGCGGGCCGCCGGTCCTGGCCGGCACCAGGCGAGCGCGGCGAGCGAGGCGCCGAGCGCGCCGTCCCCGAGGAGCGCGCCGTCCGCGTCGTCCACCGGCTGGCGCAGCAGCACGGCGGCCGAGGACAGGCCCTCGGGATAGGGGGTGCGGGCCAGCCGCCTGGCGGCCCGGTAGACGGTGAACGGCACCAGCATGCCCCCGCCGCTCGCCTTGGCGAGCGCGGTGACCGGGCGCACCAGGTGGCGGCGTCTGCGGTCGAGGAGCAGGTCGGCGAGGCGGGCTGGGTGCGCGTCGAGCACCTGGCGGGCGCCGTGTCCCACGAGGTGGTCGGCGCTGCCGGCGGCCAGCCGGTGGCGGTGCCGGGCGGCGGTGACCAGCGAGGGCCCAGGCTCGTCGGTGAGCGGGCCGTTCTCCAGGTCGGCGTAGGGCAGCGCCTCGTCGCCGGCGGCGACCACCACGTGGTGGAGCCGCGGGTTCTCGGCGATGGCGCGGGCCCGCTCCAGCTCGGCGGTGCGCGCGACGCCGGCCGGGCCGCCGTTCGCGCTGAGGTCGTTGAAGGTGACGGCGAGCAGCCGCTCGCCGGCCTGGGTGGCGCCGGTGCCGTAGACGGTGCCCGGCATCCCGGGGAGGCCGGCGGCGAGCAGGGCGAGCGTGGCCGAGGCGCTGCCGCCCGAGAGGTCGGCGCCGACGCCGGGCGCCGGCTCCGGGCCGAAGCGCGCGGCGCGCCGGTCGGCGGGGCCCATGCCGGGCACCGGGCCCGCGTCGCGCGCCGGCGCGTGCCTGGGCGCCGCGAGCCGGGTGCGGACGGCCTCGACCAGCGCGTCCCTGACGCCGGAGACGGCGGCCTCCCGCTCCACCGGGGGCGCGGCGACGACCAGCGGCGCGGTGGGCTCGTAGCCGACGACGTCCCGGCTGCCGCCCTCGCGCAGCATCAGCGCGTGCCCCTGCGGCACCCGGTGCACGCCCCGGTAGGGGGTGCCGTTGCCCAGGGCCTCCGGGGCGTCGGGGATGGCGAGCAGCGCGGCCAGGTGCGGGACGTCGAGTTGGGCCTCGGTGAGGTCGGCGAGCGGCAGGGCGGCGGTGGCGTAGGCGGAGCCGCCGGCCCAGTCGGTGTGGAAGACGGGGCGGGTGCCGGCCAGGTCGGCCGGGATGACGGTGCGGCGGCCGAAACGGGCGATGGCGGTGTAGCTGCCTGGCCAGGTGGTGAGTTGGCGGAGTGCGCCGGCGCGCGCGGAGACGAGTGAGCGGCGCAGGGTGGCGTCGTCGGCGCCGCAGTAGCCGAAGACGGCGAGGTGGGTGTCGCCGTCGGCGTAGATCAGGCGGATCTCGTCCGCGCGCCAGTCGCCGACCGCCCAGAGCGGGTCGGGCCCCTCCCACAAGAGGTGAGCGCCCAGCGGCTGGATGTCCTGGGCAGCGCTGGCAGAGGCCCCGCACCACCCGACCAACCACCGCATCGCCGCCTCCCCCACGGAAGAAACTACGGAAGAACACCTTTGGACCGCGCCGTCGTTGAGGCCCATGCTGCCATGCGACCGACGGGAAGGGAGCATGCCGGGGAGGTAGTTCGCCGCATGTGGCGCGCCACATCGCGAACTACCTGATCGCAGAGGCCGGTTGGCGGGAGGGGCGCGCGACGGCGCCTGGCCGGCCCGGCGGGTCGTCGGCGGCGTACCGACGATATTCGGCCAAACTCTGGCCGGAGAACGGCTCATGAGGCGGGCGCCCCTGGGCAGGAGACGTTGTGGTCCGGGAGACGCTGTCCGCCTCCCGGACCAGGCCGCCGTCCGCGGGGAATGAGACAGCGGCTTCCCCCGGCCCGCTTGCGCCTTCAGGGGTGCTGCCCCGAGGCAGCGGGCCGACCCACGCGGTACACATCGAAGCGCCGCCCCACCGCACTGCCCAGAGCGCACAGCCGGGCGCACGGCCACATGCCCGGAGCACAATCCCCTGGCGCGGAAGCGCTCGTACGCGCGTACGGTCACAAATCCGCCATCCGGGATCCACCCCCTTAACGGTCAGCAGGCGCCGAACTACGCTGGGTTGGCGGAGGCACGGAAAGCCCCGCGCTGGTCGTGGGGCTGCCGTTGGTGTGTCAGGGGTACGCGCATGTCCAGGGAGCCACGCGGGCCGAACGAGAAGCTAGGGGCAGTTCTCGCTCTTGCGGGAATCAGCAACGCGGGTCTAGCTCGCAGAGTCAACGATCTCGGGGCCCAACGGGGATTGACGCTGCGATATGACAAGACATCCGTCGCCCGCTGGGTGACCAAAGGCATGGTGCCACAGGGCTCGGCCCCCCATCTGATAGCCGCCGCCATCAGCAGCAAGCTGGGGCGGCCCGTACCGTTGCACGAGATCGGGCTCGCGGACACGGACCCGGCCCCCGAGGTGGGCCTGGCCTTCCCGCGGGACGTGCCGAGCGCCGTCGAGTCGGCGACCGAGCTGTACCGGTTGGACGTCACGCCCGGCAAGGGGATCTGGCAGTCCCTGGCCGGCTCGTTCGCCGTCACCGCCTACGCGACGCCCGTCTCGCGCTGGCTGATCAGCCCGGCGGACGCGTCGGTGGCCAGGGAGGCGCCGGCGCCGCAGGAGGGCACGTTCGGCCGGGTCGGCCACACGGACGTCTCCAAGCTGCGCGAGGCCGCCGAGGAGGCCAGGCGCTGGGACTCCAAGTACGGCGGCGGGGACTGGCGTTCGTCCATGGTGCCGGAGTGTCTGCGGACGGACGCGGCGCCGCTGCTGCTCGGCAGCTACAGCGACGACGTGGGCCGTTCGCTGTTCCGCGCCACCGCGGAGCTGACCAGGCTGGCCGGCTGGATGGCGTTCGACACCGGGCAGCAGGAGGCCGCCCAGCGCTACTACATCCAGGCGCTGCGGCTCGCCAGGGCCGCGGCCGACGTGCCGCTCGGCGGCTACGTGCTGGCGTCGATGTCGCTCCAGGCCACCTACCGCGGCTTCGCCGAGGAGGGCGTCGACCTGGCGCAGGCCGCGCTGGAGCGCAACCGGTCGCTGGCCACCGCCCGCACCATGAGCTTCTTCCACACGGTCGAGGCGCGGGCGCTGGCCAAGGCGAACGACGCGGCGGGCTGCGGCCTGGCGCTGTCCGCCGCCGAGGGCTGGCTGGAGCGGTCGAGGGAGGGGGACGGCGACCCCGGCTGGTTGGACTTCTACACGTACCACCGGCTGGCCGCCGACGCCGCCGAGTGCTACATCGACCTCAAGGTGCCAGGACAGGTCCGGCGGTTCACCGAGCAGGCGCTCTCCGAACCCACCGAGGAGTTCGCCCGTTCCCACGGCCTGCGGCTGGTGGTCGGGGCGGTCGCCGAGCTGGAGTCCGGCAACCTGGACAAGGCCTGCGCGGTCGGCGCCCGGGCCGTGGAGGTCGCGGGGCGCATATCGTCGGCCCGCACCACGGACTATGTCCGTGACCTGCTCAGCCGCCTGGCGCCCTACCAACACGAGCCGCTGGTCAAGGAGTTGCAGGAGCTGGCACGCCCGCTCCTGACCGCTCCGGCATGATGTCGCACATGACAGCGGCACAGGCTCGGCGTTTCGTGTACGACTGCGACGTGCTGGTGGTCGGCGGCGGGATCGTGGGGCTGGCCACCGCGCACGCGCTGCGCGCGGCCCGCCCCGGCCTCGCCGTCACCGTGTTGGAGAAGGAACCACGGCTCGCCGCGCACCAGAGCGGCCGCAACAGCGGGGTGATCCACAGCGGCGTCTACTACCGGCCGGGCTCGCTGAAGGCGCGGTTCGCGGTGCGGGGCGCGGCGGAGCTGCGGAAGTTCTGCGCCGAGCACGGCATCCCGCACGCGGCGCCCGGCAAGCTGATCGTCGCCACCACGGCGGACGAGCTGCCGCGGCTGCACGAGCTGGCCCAGCGGGCCAGGCGGAACGGCGTGCCGGTGCGGGAGTTGGGCCAGGCGCAGATGGCCGAGTACGAGCCCGGCGTGCACGGCATCGCGGCGCTGCGGGTGTTGACCACCGGGCAGTGCGACTTCACCGCGGTGGCGCGGCGGTTCGCCGAGCTGGTGGACGTACGGCGCAGCGCCGAGGTCGTCGCGGTCGACCGGCGCCCCGGGCTGGGCGTCGCGGTCAGGACGGCGCGGGGCGAGGTGCTGCGCGCCAGGGCGCTGGTCAACTGCGCCGGCCTGTACGGCGATCGGATCGCCCGGCTGGCCGGCGACGACCCGGGCCTGCGGATCGTCCCGTTCCGCGGCGAGTTCTACCGGCTGCGGGCGGAGCGGGCGCACCTGGTGCGCGGTCTGGTCTACCCGGTGCCCGACCCGGCGTTCCCGTTCCTCGGCGTCCACCTGACGAGGGGCCTCGACGGCGAGGTGCACATCGGGCCCAACGCGGTGCTGGCGCTGGCCCGCGAGGGCTACGACTGGCGCACGGTCCGGCCGGCCGAGCTGGCCGACGCGCTCGGCTACCCGGGCCTGTGGCGGATGGCGGCCCGCCACTGGCGGGCCGGCGCGGGCGAGTTGCTGCGCTCGCTCTCCAAGCGGGCCTTCACGGCGGCGGTGCGGCGGCTGCTGCCGGGCGTCACCGAGGACGACCTCCTGCCGTCGCCGGCGGGGGTCCGTGCGCAGGCCGTCCTGCCGGACGGCACGCTCGCCGACGACTTCCGCATCGCGGAGGCCCCGCACACGGTCCACGTCCTCAACGCGCCGTCGCCCGCGGCGACCGCGTGCCTCCCCATCGCGGACGAGATCGCCGGCCGGGCGCTGCGGCTCCTGGCCTGACGGCCAGTGCGGTCCGTGGGCTCGACGGGGAGTTGCCCCACCCGCCCACCCTTTCCGCGCCCGGCCCGGCCCGGTCGGCCCTGCCGGGCCGGGCCGCCGTCCGGCCTGACGGAAGGTACCCCACCCGCCCACCCGAGCCGGCCAACCCGAAGCGGGCGAAGCCCGCGCACCGGCCGCAGACCGGCGGAGCCGGCGGAGCCACGGGCCGTGCTGCCCTGCCGGTCGGGAAGCGAGCGGCCACCCCGGGCCCACGCGACGGCCGCAGGCCGGCCCACCCGCGAAGCCGGGACGGGGGGCCTGCGCGGGCGAAGCCCGCACCCACCGCGCCACGGGGCAGGAACGGGCCGGGCCGGGCCGGGAGCGAACGGCCGCGCCGAAACCCGCGCACCGGCCACGAGCCGGCCCACCGGCGAAGCGGGGACGGGGCCGGCGCGGCCCACTGCCGACCGGCGGAGCCTGGTCGGAGACCGGAGCAGGCGAAGTCCACACACCGGCCGCAGACCGGCGGAGCCGGCGGAGCCACGGGCTGGGCCGCCGTGCCGGTCGGGAAGCGGACGGCCTCCCGGGCCCACGCGACGGCCGCAGGCCGGCCCACCGGCGAAGCCGGGACGGGGGCCGGCAAGGCCCACACGCACCGGCGAAGCCGGTCGGGGGCCGGGCCGGGCCGGGAGCGAACGGCCGCGCCGAAACCCACGCACCGGCCACGAGCCGGCCCACCGGCGAAGCCGGGGCAGAGACCGGAGCGGGCGAAGCCCGCACCCACCGCACCACCGGCCCGAGAGGCGAGCCGAGGCCCGGCCGTACGGAAACCGAGGGCCGCCCCGAAGCCCGGGCACCGGCCACGGGCCGGCCGACCGGCGAATCGGGGCCCGCACCGAGCAGGACCCACACGCCGGCCGCAGGCCGGCGAAGCCGGGGCGCGGGCCGGCTGGGCCCATCCCTGGCCGGCGGAGCCGGAACGGGCGCCGGGGCGGGCGGAGCCCGCGGCCCTCGCGTCACGGGGCCGCGCCCCCGTGCCATCGGCCGACGGGGCGGGCCGAAGCCGGGGTCGTCGGGGGGCGGGGGTCCGCGCCGAGGACTAGGTGAACGCCTCGATCCCGGCCGAGGTCAGGGCGTAGAGCTGGTGGTCGTCGTAGGCCAGCAGGGCCGGCGAGCGCGGGAGGGGTGGGGCGGGGGTGCGGGTGCCGTCGGTGGGGTCGAGCCAGGCGAGTCGGTAGGCGTCGGCGCCCTCGGCGCCCTCGGTGCCGGTCAGGATCCGGCCGTCGTCCCGGTCGGAAGCGAACAGGCGGGTGTCGGGCGGGAGTTGCTCGCGCCAGCGGCGCTCGCCGGTCAGCAGGTCGTGGCCGGCGAGCCGGCCGTCGTCGTCGCCGGCCAGCAGCGTCTCGCCGGCCATGGTCACCGTGGCGGGGACGAACGGCAGGCGCCACAGCTCCTCGCCGGTCTCCGCGTAGGCCACCGTCTCGTCGGCCTCGCGCAGCAACACCGGGTCGTCGGCCAGGAGTTCGGGCGGTTCCTGCCGTGCCTGGCCGGTCCACAGCACGGCTCCGGTCTCGGCGTCGTGGACGGTGAGGCCGCACGGGCCGAGGGCGACGATCCGGGAGCCGGCGTGCCGGACGGCGGTCACCCCGGGCTCCGAGAGGCAGTCGGGCGGCGGGAGTTCGGCGCCCGAGTCGCGGGCGAGGCGGTGGAAGCCGGCCGGGTCGCCGGCCGCGTCCAGGGTGACGGTGACCGCCGACTCCCCCACCGTGACGGTTGGTTGGTCCACCTCGCCGGTGAACGCCCGCCACCACGGCAGCGATCCGTTCCGGGTGTCGACGACGGCGAGCACCGCGCACCGCCCGTCGGCCGAGCGGTAGAGGACCGCGCCGAGGCCGGCCGGGTCGACGGCCGCCGAGGCGGCGCAGGGCGGCCCGGCCTCCGGCGGGGCCGCCGCCTCCCAGCGCACCGCGCCGTCCACCGTGTCGTAGCCGGTCACGCCGGCCTCGGAGACCACCGTGACCACGTCCTCGTGCGGCCAGAGCCGCAACGGCCCGGAGGACGCGTCGTCGGCCGGCACCCGCCACACCTCGACCGCCGCGGCCTGGGCGGCCGTCGGCTCCGGCGACGCGTCCGCGATCGGCTCCAGCGCCTCGTCGTCCCGGCCGCCGAGCACCGCCCAGGCCGCGAGGAGCGCGAGCAGCAGCACCCCGACCGGAGCGACCAGCCCTATCCGGCCCTCCCCCTCCGCCATGAACGATCCCCCGATCCGCGATCCCCCGACACGCGTCACCCGATTCGACGTCCCACGGGCGGGCTACGGTTCCCGGGCAAAAACGCCGTAAAATCGGATGCACTGTGACCGAGAAGCACCCCACCAGCATGTTTCCCCCCGGCGCCGGCCCTGCCGCCGATCCGGCGGGCGATCGCCACGAGCGTCGGATCCGTAGCTTCCAACCGCGCCGCAGTCGCGTCACGCCGGCGCAGCGGGAGGCGCTGCTGCGGCTGTGGCGGCGGTGGGGGGTGGAGGTCGACGGCGCCGCCCCGCTCGATCTGGCCAGGCTGTTCGGCGGGCTGCCCGTGGTGTTGGAGATCGGCTTCGGGATGGGGGAGGCCACCGTCGAGATGGCCGCCGCCGAGCCGGGCGTCGGCATCCTGGCGATCGACGTGCACACCCCGGGCCAGGGCAACCTGCTGCGGCTCGCGGAGCGCGAGGGGCTGACCAACGTCCGGGTGGCCAACGGCGACGCGATCATCCTGCTGCGCGAGATGGTCGCCCCCGGCTCGCTGGAGGGCGTCCGGGTGTTCTTCCCCGACCCCTGGCCCAAGAAGCGGCACCACAAACGGCGCATCATCCAGCCGGAGTTCGTCGAGCTGGCCGCCTCCCGGCTGCGCGAGGGCGGGGTGTTGCACTGTGCCACCGACTGGGAGCCGTACGCCGAGCAGATGCTGGAGGTGCTCACCGCGAGCCGGTGCTTCGTGAACGTCGTGCCCTCCGGTGGTTTCGCCGCCGACCGCGCGGCGGGCCGGCCGCTGACCCGGTTCGAGCGGCAGGGCCTGGCCAAGGGGCACGTGGTGCGTGATCTGCTCTTCCGCCGGATCGGCTGACCGGCCGGGCCGGCCGGGCCGGCTTACCGGCAGGTCGGGCGTGGTCGGGCGGCACCGACCGTTCTCCCGGCTGTTCCCCGTTCGGCCGACTCCCTTCGCCGGATGACCTGTTGGTGCCGCGCCGCCAAGCCGTACAGTCATCGGGTGCCCCCTGCGCTCCCCCCACGCGACCGCGCTCCCCGCCTGCGCCCGCTGGCCGGCATCGCGGTGCCGCTGGCCGTCTGCGGGGTGGTGGCGGCGGTCATGGTGGGGCGCGAGACGGGCTGGGCGGGGTTCGCGGTGGGGCTCGGCCTCGCGCTGCTGCCGCTGCCCGTGCTGGTGCTCACCTTCCGGTGGATCGACGCCGTGCTGCCCAAGCCGCCGCGCACGCTGGCGTTCGCGTTCGGCTGGGGCGCCTGCGTGGCGACGCTGATCGCGCTGTTCGCCAACGGCCTGCTGGTGCGGGTCCTCACCGGCTCCTCCGCCACGCTCGCGCCGTCCCACGCCGACACGCTGGAGATGACGGTGATCGCGCCGGTGGTGGAGGAGACGGTCAAGGCGGGCGCGATCCTGCTGATCTTCCTGCACCGGCCGGAGGCGTTCAACGGGGTGCTGGCGGGCCTGGTCACGGCGGGGATGAGCGCGGCCGGCTTCGCGTTCACCGAGAACATCCTCTACCTGGGCAGCGCCTTCGACCAGGACGTGGCGTGGGGCCCGGTCTCGCCGTTGGACTCGGCCACGGTGGTCACCTTCGTGGTGCGGGTGCTGCTGGCGCCGTTCGCCCATCCGCTGTTCACGGCGCTGACCGGCCTTGGCTTCGGGCTCGCCGCCGTGGTGGCGCCCGACCGGCGCGCGCTGCGGTGCTGCCTGCCGCTGCTGGGGCTGGCGGCCGCGATGCTGCTGCACTCGGTGTGGAACGCGTCGACGTCGCTGTCGTTCCTCGGCTTCGGCGCGGTCTACGGGCTGCTGATGGTGCCGATCTTCCTCGGCCTCGGCTGGCTGGCCGACACCGCGCGGAAGCGTCAACTGCGGATCGTCCGGCGCACGTTGCCGGTGTACGCGAGCGCCGGCTGGCTCTCGCCCGAGGAGCCGGCGGCGCTGGGCTCGCTCGGCTCGCGGGCGCTGTCCAGGCGGCTGGCCCGCGACCGGCACGGCCCGGCGGGCGCGCGGGCGGTGGCGGACTACCAGGCGGCCGCGACCACGCTCGCGCTGCTACGGGAGCGGGCGGACCGGGGCGCGGCCGGCCCCGACTTCCGCACCAGGGAGCGGGCACTGCTCGGCCGGCTCTGGCGGCAGCGCGCCGTGGCTGCGCCGCCGACGGTGGCGGCAGCGGCGGCCAGGCGCGATGGCCCGCTAGCGGAGTGAGATCCGCAGCCCGTCGGTGTCCCTGGCGTGTGCCAGCAGCCACTGGCGTTCCTCGGCCCGCAGCTGGCCAGGCAGGGTGAAGCCGAGGAGGTCGATCCTGGCGGAGACGTCGAGGTGGTCGAGCAGCCGGGCGACGGTGAAGCCGGTGCTGGCCTCGGCGGCCCAGCGGCTCTCACCGATCAGCGCCGGGTCGCTGACGGGGCGGCTGAGCGACCGGTCGCCGAGGTACGACTGGGCGCCGGGCACCAGCCGGCTGCGGATCGCCTCCCGCCACTCGGTCGCCTCCTCGCCGAAGACCAGCCGGGTGCGGGCCTGCCGCCGCCAGCCGGGGCCGCCGCTGCGGCAGGACACGGCGTGCAGGTCGACCCGCTGGCCGGTGGCGCCGGGCTGCGTCTGGAACGAGTCGAGCCGCACCACCACGTCGTAGCCGTCCATCACCGGGCCGAGCGCGCTGCCGGCCAGGCCCTCGCCGTTGGCGATCACGCACACGCTGCGGTCGGCGAGCTGGCCGCGGAGGTCGCCGACGCCGATGGTCCTGGCGCCGCGGGTGACCAGCTCGGGATCCCGCTCGCCGGCCAGCGCGCGGCTCCGCTCGTGCGCGTCCACGGCCTCGCGGTCCCGGCCGTCGGCCTCCAGCGCCTCGGCGCGCAGCCGCCAGGCGTCCTTCGACCTGCTGCGGAGCGCCACCGCGGTGTCGGCGACCCGGCGCGCGAGGCGCACCTCGCCCGCCTCGACGGACTGCCGCCCGACGGCGAGCAGCGCCTCGAAGGCGCGGTCGGCCGACCGCTCGTAGGCGGCGTGCTCCACGACCAGCGCCCCGACGGCCGCGACCAACTTCCTGTTTTCGGGCCCGGTGGCCACGTAGGCGGCACACTCCCGAACGCAGGCGGTCAACAGATCCTCCGCCCGCGCGACGCTTCCCGGCCGCAGCCTCAACTTCATACCTCGACTGTCGCCGCGCAAGGCTGCGCCAAGGTGAACGGTGCCTTTCCGGTAGCTAGCCGCCATCGAAGCGGGCATCTCCGGCCAGGTTGGCCGGGCCGGCCGGGCGACGCCCGCCGGTGGGCCCGGCGGACCCGGGCGCCGGCGGAAACCCGAGGTGGGTGGGACCTGGCGCGGAGGACGGACGGACCGTAACGTCTCCCTCACACCCTGCTGGGGATGGAGCACGATGTTCACCGACTACCAGCTTCAGTTGCGCGAGCGTTTTCTCTCGGCAGCGGTCTGTGCGGCACCGTCCCCGTGGCGGCCGGTCTTCCGTCCCGGCCCGACCATCCCCATCGGCGGCCTGCTCGGCATCGGCTTCACTGCCGACCCCGCCACCGGCCGCGACCTGGTGATGGTGGTCTCCCAGGACGGCCACGGCGTGCTGGACGCCACCGACGGCACCCTGCTGGCCCGCGACCGCGCTCCCGACCCCGACATCTGCGACCCCACCGGGCCCTACCTCACCTGCCCCGGCCTCGGGCCGCTCGCCGGCATCCAGGTCCGGATAGCCGGCCTCTTCGGCGGCGGCCTGCACGCCACCACCCTGGACGGCTGGACCCTCGACGTCGTCAGCCCCGACTGGCCCCACCAGCGGGTGCTGCTCTCCACGGACGGCGGCCTCTGCCACGGCCCGGCCGGCGGCTGCTGGTGGCACATCCACCACATCACCGGCACCGCCCTCCGCGCCGCCGGCTTCTCCCCCTCCGGGCAGACCCTGGCCATCGCCACGAGCGCGGACCTCACCCTCCTCACCCGGTCAGAAGGCGAACAGCGACGGTCAGTCTCGTTCAACGACCGCATGTGAACAGTTCGGTTCACGAAACTCTTCGGTAGGCAATCCGGCGAAACAGGGATACGCCCCTGGTATTCGCCGGAAACAGCGCTGCCGGACCCTCGTGGGGCACGCCGGTCTCATCCGTAACCACCCGGTACGACCGGATCGTTCACGCACCACGCGACTCCGGCCCCCGCGCGTCCCCTGGGCCGAGCGCCGCCGCGAGTCGCGCCCCAGAGGAGGCAAGATGGCAGTGGCAGCGTCGCGCCGCGACTTCCTGAGATCCGTCGGAGTCGCCGGTGGCGCCGGAGTGCTCTACTCCACCATGGGCGCCCTCGGACTCGCCCCCGTCCCCGATGCCCGCGCCGAGGCGTACCGCCCGCCGTCGCCCGGCGACTTCACCCTCACCGGCCGCGCCGCGGGGAAGGTCCTGATACTCGGCGCCGGCATCGCAGGACTGGCCGCCGCCTACGAGTTGGGCAAGGCCGGCTACGACTGTCACGTCCTGGAGGCCAAGGACCGCCCGGGCGGCCGCAACTGGACCGTCCGCGGCGGCACCGCCGAGACCGACCTCGACGGCCGCACCCAGCGCGCCACGTTCTCCGAGGGCCAGTACCTGAACGCCGGCCCCGCGCGGCTCCCGCAGTCCCACGTCTCGCTCGAGTACTGCCGCGAACTCGGCGTCCCACTCGAGGTGTTCACCAACCAGAACGCCAACGCCTACCTCCACCACGAGAACGTCCCCGGTGCCCTGGCCGGCCGGCCCGTGCGCTGGCGCACCGCCAAGGCGGACGTCTACGGCTACGTCTCGGAACTCCTCGCGAAGGCCACCGACCAGGGCGCACTCGACGCCGAACTCACCGCGGACGACAAGGAACGCCTGCTCTCCTTCCTGCGGAACTTCGGCGCCATCAACGGCCGTTCCGACGGCTGGACCTACACGGGCACGAACCGCCGCGGCTACTCCGTGGAGCCGGGCGCCGGCCTGGAAGCGGGCACCGTCCTCGGGTCCGTGCCGTCCATGTCCGACGTGATCGCCAGCGGCCTCGGCACCCGCTTCTCCTTCGAGTTCGGCTACGACCAGGCCATGCTCATGTTCCAGCCGGTCGGCGGCATGGACGCGATACCGCGCGCCCTCGCCGAGGCGATAGGCCGCCGCCGCCTCACCTACGGCGCCGAGGTCACCGCCGTCACCAACCGCGACGACGGCGCCGAGGTCACCTGGCGGGACGGCCGCGGCCGGGTCCGCACCGAGACCGCCGACTTCGTGGTGGCCGCCATCCCGCCCATGGTCATGGCCCGCGTCCGGCACAACCTCGGCGACGACATCACCGCGGCGCTCCGCCATCCCACGCCAACCCCGGTCGGCAAGATCGGCCTCGAGTACCGCCGCCGCTGGTGGGAGCTGGACGAACACGTCTACGGCGGCATCACCAACACCGACCTCGACGTCTCCACCATCTGGTACCCGTCCTACGGCTTCCACGGCCGCCGCGGCACCGTCGTCGGCTACTACAACTTCGGCGACAACGCCCTCGCCTACAGCCGCCTCGACCACGAGGCGCGGCTGGCGCGGGCCCTCGACCGAGGCGTCCGGATACACGGCGAGAAGTACCGCTCGGAACTGGCCCGTTCGTTCAGCGTGGCCTGGCACCGCACGCCGTTCGTCGAGGCCGGCTGGGTCGGCTGGCCCTCCCAGACGGGACCCGAGTACCGGCTGCTCAACCAGCCGGCCGGGCACGTCTACTTCGCCGGCGACTGGCTCAGCCACGCCATCGCCTGGCAGCACGGCGCGTTCACCTCGGCCCGCAAGGTCGTCACCGAGATCCACGAGAGGGTGCTGTCCGCATGACCACCACGCGCACCAGGTCGTTGACCGCGCTCGCCACCGCCGGCCTCCTCCTGGTCGGCGGCGCCACCCTCGCCGAGGCGAACGACTGGTGGCGGCCCCGCCCCACCGAGGTCCGGGTGATGCTGCCCGAGGGCAACACCAACCCGGCCATATCCAACGGCGTCGCCCTGGGCGGCCAGGTCGCGACCTACGCCTCCAGCGGCCTCGGCCCCACCGCGCTCAACCCGTCGGCGCCGGCCGGCTCGCCCGAGCGCTACACCGACCCGTCCCTCACCGAGGGGGCGCGGGGCGTCACCATCACCGAGGCACAGGCCCTGGTCGTCCTGCGCAACATCGTGGACAACCTGGCGGCGGCCGGCCTGCGCCCCGAGGACGTCGTCACGATGAAGTGCTACCTGATGGCACCGCCCGGCGCCGACACCGCCGACTACGCGGGCTGGAACCGCGCCTACCGCCAGTACTTCGCCAACGTCGACCTGGCCACCGAGGAGGTCGTCCCCGTCCCGATGGGCACCTCGGCCCCCGAGCCGCCCCTCGTCCCCAACGACGCCCGCCCGGCCCGCGCCACCATGGAGGTCGCCTCGCTGGCCGTCGCCGGCTGGCTCGTCGAGGTGGAGGTGACGGCCACCTACCCGACGCGGCGCTGACACCCGCCCCGCGGGCGGTCGCCGCGTGCGGCGTGCACGTCTCCGTTCACGAGGCGGCCCGGGAGATCACGGAGTCGACCAGGGCGACCCGGTGGGACAGGTCCTCGGCAGGGATGTCGACGAGCTCGTAGCCGAGCTCGCGGTAACTCTGTTCGTGGATCTTCTCGAAGGCCAGCGACTCCTCGAAACTGATCCTCCGGGCCGCCGTGGGCTCGCAGAAGCCCAGATTGCGCACGAAGAACACCTGCCGCTCGTAGATCCCCAGCGAGGTGATCCGTTCAAGCTCCGCGGCCAGCACCGGGGACACCGGCCACCCCAGGTAGGTGGCGAGTGCGTGGGTGCAGACCGGCGACCGGTCGAACACCTGGACAGCGCCGGGGGCGTTGGCCGCCAGCTGGCGCTGTCGCTGCAGAGCGACGATCTCGTCGATGAAGGATGCCCGCGCCCATGGCTCGTCCTCGCCCTGCCCCTGCGATCGCGCGATGACCGCGGACGCCGCCTCCTCGACAACCTGGTAGCCGTCGTCGGCCAGGCGCCGCAGTATCGATGTCTTGCCCGCGCCTGGCGCCCCGGTGAGAACGTACCGCCGCATGATCCGAAAGCCTTTCCTACGTGTCGAGACGAGACGCACCGGTTCCCGGGCGGGTGCCCGTCACCACAGCCAGCGGTAGCCGAGCCGCTTGGCGAACTCCGCGGTGCCGCCGACGACTTCGGCGTCGGTGCGGGGGTCGGTGGGGGTGAGGTCGGCGAGGAGGGTGGCGGCGTCGTGGAGGGGGAGGGGGCGGCGGAACTGGAGCCAGGGGGTGTCGTCGTGGCCGGGTGGGCGGAAGAAGAAGAGGAGGTGGAGCTGGGTCGGGTCGGCCGGGGTGGTGGCGAGGGTCGGGTCGGAGCAGTGCCAGCCGGCCAGCCAGGGCGACGCGGCGAGGGCCGGTTCGAGGTGGCGGGCTATGGTGCGGGCCGGCCATTCCCAGGAGAAGTCCCCGGTGACGCGGGCCAGTTCGGCGTCGTAGTCGGCGGCGGGGAAGCGGAGGTCGGGGAGGGTGAGGGCGGGTTCCGCCGGGTTGCGCCAACCGTGCCAGCGGACCTCGTCCGCCGTGCGGGTGACGGTGAGGTAGAGGGCGCCGCAGCAGGCCTCCGAGCATTCGGCTTCGGCGAGGCGGACCTCATGGGGGTCGGGGAGGGCGCGGAGCACCGCGAGGTGGCGGGGGTCCATGCCGGGTTCGTCGGGGAAGGCGGTGGCGAGCAGGTCGGTGCCGTCGACCAGGGGGCGGGTCTCGACCCGGTGGTCGGCGGCCACGATCGACACCTTCAGGTGGTTCATTCCTCGGATGCCTCGGTGAGGCTGGCCAGTTCGGCGTCGGTGAGGGTGAGGTCGGCCACCGCGAGCAGGGCGGGGAGTTGGGCGGTGGTGCGGGCACTGGCGATGGGGGCGACGACGGTGGGCTGGGCCGCGAGCCAGGCCAGGGCGACGGTGGCGACCTCGGCCGAGTGCGCGGCGGCCACCTCGTCGAGGGCGGCGAGGACGCGCTGGCCGCGCTCGGTGGCCAGGAGTTCGGCCGCGCGGCCGGCGCGGGCGGAGGTCACGTCGGTGCCCGGACGGTACTTGCCGGTGAGGAAGCCGGCGGCGAGCCCGAAGTAGGGGACGGCGGCGAGGCCGTGGCGGGCCGCGACGGCGGCGAGTTCGCCCTCGTAGGTGTCGCGCGAGACCAGGTTGTAGTGGGGTTGCAGGGCCACGTAGCGGGCCTTGTTCTCGCGGGTGGCGAAGTCGAGGGAGGCTTCGAGGCGGGCCGCCGAGATGTTGGAGGCGCCGATCTCGCGGACCTTGCCCTCCCTGACGAGGTCGTCGAGGGCGCTGACGATCTCGGACACCTCGACCGACTCGTCGTCGAAGTGCGTGTAGTAGAGGTCGATGCGGTCGGTGCCGAGGCGGCGCAGCGACGCCTCGGCGGCGCGCCTGATGGTGGCCGCGGCGAGGCCCTTGAAGTCGGGGTGGGCGCCCACCTTGGTGGCGAGGACGATCGAGTCGCGGTTGCCGCGGCTGGCCATCCAGCGGCCGATGACGGTCTCCGACTCGCCGCCGCTGTTGCCCTCCACCCAGGCGGTGTAGGAGTCGGCGGTGTCGAGGAAGTCGCCGCCGGCCGCGGCGTAGGCGTCGAGCACGGCGAACGACTCGGCCTCGTCCGCGGTCCAGCCGAAGACGTTGCCGCCGAGGCAGAGCGGGAAGACGTGGAGGTCGCCGACCCTGGGCTTGGTGGTGGTCATGCCGGCCAGCGTAGACCGCGGGCCCGGAAAGACCGGCCGGGCACACCCCCACCCGGCTGGCTCGCGGCCGGGTTCGGGCATCTGGTGTGACGTTGGGCCCGCGAGACGGCCCGGAAAACGGGCCTAACGTCACACCATTCGGCACAGTCAGCGGGTGATCCGCGACGTACGAGCCTAGATGGACTGGCCCTTGCCGCGCAGCCAGGAGAGCGGGTCGATCGTGGCACCGCCGCCGGGCCGCACCTCCAGGTGCAGATGGGCGCCGGTGACGTTGCCGGTGGCGCCGACCAGGCCGATCTGGTCGCCGGTGTCGACCTGCTGGCCGGCGGAGACACTCATCGAGGAGAGGTGGTTGTACCAGACCTCGGTGCCGTCCTCCTGCTCGACGATGACGCGGTAGCCGTAGGAGCCGGCCCAGGCGGCCTCGAGCACGGTACCGGTGTGGATGTTGCTGATCGGGGTGCCGGTCGGGGCGGCGAAGTCCAGGCCGGTGTGCGAACCGGAGCTCCACAGCGAGCCGCTCTGGCCGTAGGTGGAGGTGAGGCGGTAGCTGTTGAGCGGCAGGGTGTAGCTGGCGCGCAGCTCGGCGAGCCGGCGCTCCTCCTCCTGGCGCTGCCGCTCCTCCTCGATCTCGCGCTGCCGCTCCTCCTCGGCCAGGCGCTGCTCCTCGGCCAACTCGGCCGCGCCCTCGGCGGCCTGGACCTCGGCGGCCTGGAGCGCGGCGCTCCTGGTCTGGGCGGCGGCGCCGGCCTCCTGGAAGTCGGCCTGCTGGAGGATACGGGCGCGGAGCGCCTCGCCGGCGTCGGTCTCGCCGGCCTCCAACTGCTCGTCGGACATTCCGGCGGCGGTGAACGGGCTGACGGTGGCGGCCTCTTCGGTGTCGCCGGCGAGCAGGCTGCCGACGACGGGGATGTTGCTCATGGTGTCGGAGGCGGCGCCCATCCCGGGCACCGAGCCGGCTCCGCCCTCGTTGGCGGTGGCCATGCCGCCCGCGCCGACGGCGGCGATCACGCCGACGCCGAGCACGGCGCGGCTGCGGGCCATGGTGCCGCCGCGCTGGCGGGAGACCCGGTGCCGGCCGCGGTTGGGGGCCAGCGTGTCCTCGCCGGGGTTCCACGGCTCGTCGCCCTCGGAGGCGGGGCCGTAGTAGGCGGGCCCGACGCCGTCGGTGCCCTCGGCGGTGACCGGGGTCACCGGGGTGACGGCCTCGACCGGGGTGGGCGCGTCGAAGGCGCGGTCGACGAACGTGGAGTCGTCCTGGCCGGTGGCGGCCTGGGTCGGCGCGTCCGACGTGGTGCCGAACCAGCCGGTGTCGTGGCCGTCGCCCGGGACGCCGGCGAACTCGGCGGTGGCGGACGGGTCGTAGGCGTGGCTCGGGTCGTAGGAGCCGTAACCGCCGTACGTGCCGTAACCGCCGTAGGCGGCCTGGGAGTCCTGGTGGTACTGGGAATCCTGGTGGTAGGAGAGCGGGAGCTCGCCCGTGTCGTGCGCGCCGATCAGGTCGTGGGAGCCGGTGCCGTAGGTGCCGTACGGCTCCCCGGATTCGTCCGGGCGCCGGTCCGCGAGGGAGGTCGCGGAGGCAACGGAGGCATAGCGATTCGACGCCACAGCTGGCGCTCTCCTTTCCTTCCTTCGCCTACCGGGTTAGCTGACGGGTTCGGAGCAGGAAGGTCTCCTACGGGCGGCCGACTGGTCTGGGCTGTCCTGTCGGCTGTCCGATTCACCCCAAGTAGTGGTTCCCCGGTTCCTTGGTGCAGTTGTTGTGCACGTGCCGGATTCGGCGACAGAGCACGGTGCCGTCTCTTGCGACGGCGGTGACGACCGCGCTGCGTTATCGAACGTTAATAGACCCGAGGCCGGATTTCCAAGAGTTCCCAGGAATAAAAGCGGGCGGCCGCGCGGACCTTAGCGAACCAAGTTCCGCAAACCGGGCAAAATTTCATGCCGCTGTGCTCCATATCGCATCCTGACGGTTCGTCAATTGTTATGCGGAGCGGTGTCCTTCACTCACGCACCGTGAGCCTCCCTGGGCACGGGATGATGCAGGGCGAGCAGCGCCATGTCGTCGTTGAGGCGGACGCTGTGCGCGACGACGTCCGTGACCACCTCGTCGAGCAGCGCCGCGGGGCCAGGGAACGAGCGGCCCCGCAGGTGCTCGGCGGGATCGAAGAAGACCCCCCGCTCGTCCCTGGCCTCGCTCACGCCGTCCGTGTAGAGCAGCAGATGGGTGCCGGGCGGGAAGGGCGTGACGCTGATCTCGCCGGTCGGCCCTGGCAGCAGGTCGCCGAGGCCGAGCGGCAGCGCGGGCTCGGCCTCCAGGTAGCTCGCCTCGCCGCCCCGTTCCAGGATCACCGGCTGGGGATGGCCCCGGTTGAGTACCCGGACGCGGATGGGAGCCTCCCTGCCCACCTCGACGAGCACGGCGGTGG
Organism: Streptomyces mayteni; assembly: GCF_054783955.1. Classification (NCBI taxonomy): domain Bacteria; kingdom Bacillati; phylum Actinomycetota; class Actinomycetes; order Kitasatosporales; family Streptomycetaceae; genus Streptomyces; species Streptomyces mayteni. The sequence continues at coordinate 20,391 of NZ_BAAGPR010000037.1, forward strand.
TGAAGCCCTCCTCGGGGTCGAGCGTCGCCCGTTGGGCGCGCTCCCGCACCAGGGCGGCCTCCAGGTAGCCGGCGACCGCCACCAGGTCGGGCTCCCGGTCCGCCACCTCCCGGAAGGCGCCGAGGATGACGGCGACCGCCTCGGTGGCCGCGAGGCCCTTGCCGCGCACGTCGCCCACCAGCAGCCGCACCCCGAACCGGGTCTCGCGGACCGCGTAGAGGTCGCCGCCGATCAGGGTGTCCCGCTGCGCGGCCTGGTAGCGGGTGGCGACCCGCAGCGTGCCCGCCCTGGCCGGCGGCTCGGGCACCACGGCGCGCTGCACGGCCTCGGCGACCTCCCTGGCCGAGGCCAGCCGGCGGTCCCGGCGGGCGACGATGCGGTTGACGGCCACCGCGATCAGGGAGATCACGGCGACCGTGGCCACCTTGACGACGGCCTCGCTGACGCTGGGCTCGCGCAGCAGCATCTGGAGGCCGACGGAGCCGGTGGCAAGCACCCCGTAGATCGCGGTGAGCTGGAGCGACAGCACGGGGGCGGCCAGCATCGGGGCCGCCACATAGAGGGGGGTGAGGGTCAGATGCGGCGGGGTCAGGTAGTCGGCCACGTTGCCGAGGAGTAGCAGGAGGAGGGGCAGCCAGGCGTACCAGTGCCTGCCCCCGGCCCACCAGGGCGTCCGCGTCTGCACGCGTCCAATCTGCCCGGGCCGGGTGCGGCCGGCGAGTCGATCTCGCCGCCGGTCGCCCGCCTCCCCGGCCCGCGCTCCGCTCCTGGGCCGCTCGTGGGCCGCTCGTAGGCCGTGTGGGACTCGAACCCACAACCAACGGATTAAAAGTCCGCGGCTCTGCCAATTGAGCTAACGGCCCGCCGGGAGAGCAGCATAGCGCCGGGCCCGCACGTCGACGGCGGCCAGCGCGAGCGCCAGCGGTCCCGGCACGAGCAGCGCGAGCGGCAGCATCATCCAGCCGCACAGCACCGCCGTCGCCAGGGCGAGCAGCACCAGGGCGCTGCCGCCCACGTCCCTGACGGTGTCGCCGGCGGCGCCGCGCACCGCCGCCCGCCAGTCGGTGACCGACTCGGGACGGCCGCACGACCGCAGCCCGACGACCACGGCGCCGGCCGCGACGGCCGCCACCGCGAGCCCCACGGCCGGGCCGCCTGGCAACCCGGCCCGCACCAGCGCCAGGTCGGCCACGATCAGCAGCGCGCCCGCGAGCGCCACGGCGCCGGCGGCGAGGTCGCCGAGGCGCCGCCGGCGCCGCAGCAGCCGCAGGTAGCGGCCGGCCGTCGCCGGCCGGTCCTCGCCCGCGCCGCGCAGCACCGCGCTGGCGGTGGAGAACGCGGCCGGCGCGGTGACCAGCGGCAGGCTGGCCAGCGTGGTCACCAGGCCCACGGCCAGCATGTCGGCGAACAGGGTCATCCGCGGCCCGAAGACCTCGCCAGGCTCGCGGCGGTCGCTCGCGCTCATCCCACTCACCCCTGTCCCTTCAGTTCAGTCCCGAACCGGCCCCTGGACCGCGGTCGTCACGTCTCCGTGGTGTGCAGGGTGGTGCCGGGCAGCGCGTACTCGTCGCGGCGCCCGCACATGCCGTAGCCGCCCTCGCGGCTCGGCTCGGCGTCGTGGGCGGTGGCGTCGGCGAGGTAGCCGGGGTCGCCGGCCTCCAGCGCCGCGAGCTGCTCGCCGGTGCGCTCGGCGGCGGCCAGCGCGCCGGCCCGCCACAGCGCGCGCCAGGTCGGCACCCGGTCGGCGACCAGCCGGGCGGCGGTCCGCTGGAACTCCAGGTAGGGACCGTTGTCGCCGGCCTGGAGCGCGGCGCGCAGCGGCAGGTAGCCCTGGACGGCGAGGTCGCGGCGCCGGTGGGCGGCTTCGGCGACCTCGGCGTCGGTGGCGCCGGTCGGCAGCGCGGCGGCGGCCGCGTACCGCTCGGGGTCGGCGAGCACCTCGGTCGGGAAGGTGAACACCGCGTCGCCGGCCTCCGGCAGGCCGCTGTTCTGCATCAGCACGGTGATCCGCAGCCCGCCGCCCTGCACCATCCGGTGCACGGTGCCAGGCGTGAACCAGGCGACCGAGCCGGGGCCGAGCGGGAGGTCGCGGTAGCCGTCCGGGCTGAGCGTCTGCACCGCGCCCGCGCCGCCGGTGACGACGTACGCCTCCGTGCACACCAGGTGCAGGTGCGGGCTGCCGCCGCAGACGCCGTCGGCGGCCTCCCACTCGTAGGCGGTGAGGTGCGAGAGCCCCACCGCGCCGGGCAGCGGATGCGGCAGGCTCACCACGGCAGGCCCGCCAGGTGGGCGTCGATCCGCTCGACGTCCCAGGCGCCGTCGGCGACCACGACGCGGTAGCGGTAGTCGAACGAGGCGCCCGGCGCCAGCTCGAACTCCTCGAAGAACGCCCAGGAGAAGGCGACCGTCGGGATCGGCTGGGAGCGCACGAACCAGTGCGAGGCGTGGACCGCGCCCTCGCCCAGGTTCTCGGGGGCGTGCGCGAAGACCAGGGTGGTGTCGGCGTCGACGTCGTCGTGGGTGGCGGTGAAGGCCAGCCAGGGCGCGTCGGCGGCCGGGGTGCCCATCGTCTCCTGGTCGGTGGCCTGGCCCTTGGGGGTGATCACCCGGCCGCCGGTGAAGTCGCGCGGGCCGCGCCACTGGAGCCCTGTGTAGCCGGCCATCTCCCGGCCCGCGGTGGTGGGCGAGCCGAAGCGCAGCGGCTCCTCGCGGACGTTGGTCAGCCGGATCGACCAGTCGACGGCGTAGGCGCCGGCCGTGGGGTCGATCGCATACACGGTGACGCCGCGCTGCTCGACGGCCCACTCGTCGCCGTTGTTGGCGACCCAGGTGAGGTTCTCGGCGAGCGTGAACCGGTCGTCCTCGGCGTGCAGCGAGCCGAAGCCGTCGTGCCGCATCGAGCCGACCCGCTCCTCGACGCGCTGGTAGCCGGTCTCGGGGCCGAGGTAGCTGTTGCCGCCCCAGAAGTTCTGCTCCGACAGGTGGCTGGCCGTCATCTGGAGGCCCTTGTGCCAGCGGTGGTCGTTGGGCCGGTAGCCGGAGGCCAGGTTGCCGGCCAGGGTGCGGAGCGGGTGGATGTACGGCTTGCGGGACTCGAAGGGGTCCGCGTCCGGGCGGTAGACGTAGGAGAGCAGCTCGACGCCGCCGTGGCCGACGGTGATGCGGTCGCCGAGGGTGTGGGTGACCTGGATCGTCATCGCGTGGGGCTCCAGTCCGGGTGGTCGCCGTGCATGGCCGAGTAGTAGGGGTCGTCGGGGGTGATCTCGCCGGCCAGCACGGGCTGCCCGGTGAAGGCCGACTTGTAGAGGGCGGCGGCGAACTCGACGGTGGCGCGGGCCGAGGGGCCGCTGCCCGGCGGCCGCTCGCCGCGCGCGTGGGCGTCCAGCAGCACGCCGAGCTGGGCGCCGTGGCCGCTGGGCACGTCGGCGGCCGGGGTACGCCAGTGCTTGATCCGCGCCTCGTCGTCGAGCCCGCGGCGCGGGGTGTACACCCAGTCGCTGTTGCGGTGGCCGTAGAGGTGGGTGACCTCGACGGTGGCCTCGGTGCAGTCGATCCTGATCCGGCTGACCTCGTCGGGCGAGAGCACGCTGTTGACGACGGTGGCCAGCGCGCCGTCCGCGAAGCGGACCAGGGCGGTGGAGACGTCCTCGCTCTCCACGTCGTGCACCAGCCGGCCGGCCATGGCGCGGATCTCGGTCCACTCGCCGAGCAGGTGGAGCAGCAGGTCGTACTGGTGGATGCCGTGGCCCATGGTGGGGCCGCCGCCCTCGGTGGCCCAGCGGCCGCGCCAGGGCACGGAGTAGTAGGCGGTGTCGCGGTGCCAGGTGGTCTGGCAGTGCGCGACCAGCGGGCGGCCGAGCTCGCCGCCGGATATCAGCTCCCGGGCGTGGACGGCGCCCGAGCCGTAGCGGTGTTGGAAGACGACGGAGGCGTACGCGCCGCTGGCCTCCTCGGCGGCGGCGATCTCGTCGTACTCGGCGAGCGAGAGGGTCAGCGGCTTCTCGCACAGCACCCAGGCGCCCGCCTGGAGCGCGGCCACCGTCTGCTCGCGGTGCAGCGCGGGCGGGGTGCCGATCAGCACCAGCTCGGGGCGCTCGGCGGCGAGCATCTCGGCGAGGTCCCGGTAGCCGGTGACGGTCGCGCCCGCCTCGGCGGCCGCCGCACGGAACGCGTCGAGCCGGCCGGGGTCGATGTCCACGGCGGCGACGAGCTCGACGCGGTCGGCGTGGGCGGTCAGGGCCGCCAGGTGGCTGCCGGTGACGATGCCGCCGGTGCCGACGACGGCGGCGCGGAGACGAGCGTGCGGAGAGGCGGGAACGGCGGCGGGAACGGCGGCGGACGGAGAGGGCATGCGAGGCTCCTGCTGCGTGAACTCGGCGTTGGTAAGCGCTTGCACCGCACCGGACTCTAGGGCCCGTGTGATCGATCACACAAGACCTTTGCGCCTACTTGTCTGGGGTGGGAACACCGTGCCGCCGGCCCGGCGCGGGGCCGGTCGAGCCGCGCAGCAGCACCTCGTTGAGCGCGGTCGCGGACGGCGGTTCGGCCTGCGACTCGCCGCGCAGCAGGGCCAGCAGCCGGCCCACCGCCTCGCGGCCCTGCCGCTCCCGGTCGACCCGCACGGTGGTCAGCGGCGGGTCGAGGAAGCGGCCCATCTCGTCGTCGTCCCAGCCGAACACGCTGACCTCGCCCGGCACGTCGACGCCCAGGCTCTGCAGTCCGCGGACGACGCCGAACGCCACCCGGTCGTTGGCCGCGAACACGGCCGTGGCGCCGGAGCCGGCGATCACCTCGCGGGCCGCGTCCCAGCCGGAGCGCACGCTCCAGTCGCCGTCGACCACCGCGCGCGACTCGAGCCCGAGTTCGGCGACCGTCGCCTCGTACACCGCCCGCCGGTTGCGCGCCGAGGCCCAGGTCGCCGGGCCGGCCACGTGCGCGAACCGCCGGTGGCCGAGGCCCGCCAGATGCCGGATCAGCTCGGCCGCCGGGGTGGCGTCGGCCAGCGCGCCGCGGGCCCGCATGTTGTCGTCGTACTCGCCGTCGACCACGGTGGGCAGGGCGGGCGAGGTGCCCTCGGGGAGCGGGGTGAGGGAGAGGATCGCGTCGACGTTCTCCGGCTGGAGCAGCGCCTGGACGCGGGCGGCCCGCGCCGCGGCGTCGCCCTCCAGGCCGACGACGTCGAGCAGGTAGCCGGCCTCGTGGGCGGCGGCCGCGGCGCCGCGCAGCATCCGGGTCGGCGCGAAGCCGGTGGAGTCGGGCAGGATCACCGCGATCCGGTTGGAGCGGCGGGTGCGCATGGTCCTGGCGGCCTGGTTGGGGCGGTAGTCGAGGGTGGCCACCGCCTGGGAGACCCGGCGGGTCGTCTCGGGCCGCATGCTGGGGTCGTTCCGCAGGAAGCGGGAGACCGTCTGGTGCGAGACCCCCGCCAGCCTGGCCACCTCGTGGATGGTCGCGGGCCGCGGCCTGCGACCGCCCTCCTGGCCGGTCGGCATCCACTGTTCCGGCATCCGCTGCCCCCTTCCCCGGCCCTCGGCCGTGCGCACCAGTGTGCCCGCGCCGGGGCGGCGTCAGAAGGGGGAGGACGCCACCGCGGCGCGGGCGGGGAACGCGGATTGGTCAGTTCCGCGTGCGGTAGACCCGCATGGTGAGGGGGGCGAAGACGGCCAGCATGGCGGCCGCCTCGACGAGCACCAGCAGCACGTCGCCGGCGCTCGCGGTGCCGCCCATCAGGCCGCGGACCGCGGTCGCCAGGTGGCTGACCGGGTTGACGTCGACGAAGGCCCGCAGCCAGCCGGGCATCGTGTCGGGCGAGACGTAAACGTTGCTGGCGAAGGTGAGCGGCATCAGCAGCATCATGCTGATCGAGGTCACCGCCCGCTCGTTCCTGGTGACCAGGCCGATCAGGGTCCACAGCCAGGACAGGCAGAAGGCGGAGACGACGATGAGCAGCACCGCGGCGACGATGCCGAGCAGGCCGCCGCCCTGGGTCCGGTAGCCGAGGACGAAGCCGAAGGTCAGCATCATGATCGAGGCCATGACATAGCGGGCGGCGTCGGCGAGCAGCGGGCCGATGATGGCCGAGGGGCGCCACATGGGCAGCGAGCGGAACCGGTCGAAGACGCCCTTCTCGGCGTCGCTGCTGAGGCCCATGCCGACGTACATGGTGATCATCAGCACGGTGTTCACCAGCACGCCGGGCAGGAAGTACTGGAGGTACTCGCTGGTGCCGCCCTCGGCGAGCGCGCCGCCGAAGAGGAAGGTGAACATCAGCAGCATCACCAGCGGGAACAGCGTCACGTCGGTGACCTGGGTGGGGCTGTGCTTGACCCGGAGCATCGCCCGGTAGAGGTGGCTCATCGAGGCGGAGAACCGGCCGGCGGGCGGCGGCCGTTCGCCCTCGCCGAGGACGGTGAGCAGTTCGTAGTCGATCGGCTCGCCGCCGCGGGCGGACGCCGCCTCGGCGACGTCCGGCCCGGTCGGGGTCTCGGTGCCGGCCGCCGCCTCGGCGACGTCCGGCCCGGTGGGGGTTTCAGTGCTCACGCTGCCCTCTCCTTCGTGGCGCCCGTGGTGTCCGAGCTGTCCGAGCTGTCCGTGGCGGTCGGGTGGCCGGTGAGCGCCAGGAAGACCTCGTCGAGGGTGGGCTGTCCGAGCGCGAACTCGGTGGTGGGCACCCCGTTGCGGGTCAGCTCGGCCAGCGCCTGGACGCTGGACTCGCTGTCGTCCACGCGGGCGGTGAGCGCCGAAGGGTCGGACTCGAGCTGCACCTCGACGTCGAGCGCCTTCGTCAGCACCCGCACGGCCGCGAAGCGCTGGGCCGGGTCGGCGACCCGCACCCGGAGGATGCCGGAGCCGACCGAGGCCTTGAGCTCGCCCGGCGTCCCCTCGGCGATCACCCGGCCGTGGTCGATGACCGCGATCCGGTCGGCCAACTGGTCGGCCTCGTCGAGGTACTGGGTGGTGAGGACGACCGTGGTGCCCCGGGCGACCAGCGAACGGACGATCGTCCAGACCTGGTTGCGGCTGCGCGGGTCGAGGCCGGTGGTCGGCTCGTCGAGGAACATGATGTCCGGCGGCACGATGATCCCGGCGGCGATGTCGAGGCGGCGCCGCATCCCGCCCGAGTAGGTCTTGGCCTGCCGGTCGGCGGCGTCCGTGAGCCCCATGGCGCCCAGCAGCCGGCCGGCCCTGACGGTGGCCGCGGCGTGCCGGTGGCCGAGCAGCCTGCCGAGCAGGACCAGGTTCTCGCGGCCCGTCAACTCCTCGTCCACCGAGGCGAACTGGCCGGTGAGGCTGATCCGGCCGCGCACCTGGTCGGACTGGGTGGCGATGTCGAGGCCCAGCACGGTGACGTGCCCGGCGTCGGCCGGCATCAGGGTGGAGAGGATGCGCAGCGCGGTGGTCTTGCCCGCGCCGTTGGGGCCGAGGACGCCGTAGACGCCGCCGGCCGGGACGACCAGGTCGAGGCCGTCGAGGGCGCGGGTCTCGCCGAAGGTCTTCACCAGGCCCCTGGCCTCGATCGCCGGTGCGGGCGCCGCCGCCCGTGCCTCCTTCTCCTGGAAGGTGGTCCGCTGGTCGGTCACTCCGCTTCCTCCTGGTGCCGTCGGTAGCCTTGCCCTTCGATCTGTCGGCGCCACGAGGGCCGTGGCACCCGCCATTCCCGACGTGGCGGCGCCACCAGGTCCCAGGGGGGAGGCGGTGTGACGGCGCTCGTCGGCCGTGCCCATCAAGCGGCGGTGCTCGACGCGGCGGTGGCCCGCACGGCGAGCAGCCACGGCGGTCTGGTGCTGGTGACCGGGGAGGCCGGGATCGGCAAGACGGTGCTGGTGGCGGAGGCCGCGGCGGGCGCCGAGCGGAGCGGGGCGCTGGTGGCCACCGGAACCTGTTGGGACCGCGCCGACGCGCCGGCCCACTGGCCGTGGACCCAGGTGCTGCGCGGGCTGCGCCGGACCATGGCGGCGGAGGCGTGGGCCGAGGCGCGGCGCGAGGCGGGACCCGAACTCGCGCCGCTGCTCGGCGAGTCGGGGGCCGCGGCACGGGACGGGCAGGGCTTCGGGCTGCGGGACGCGCTGAGCACGCTGCTGGTGACGGCGGCCCGCCGGCATCCGGTGGTGGTGGTACTCGACGACCTGCAATGGGCCGACGCCGCCTCGGTGGAGCTGCTGGAGTTCGTCACCCGGCACGCCTGGTTCGAGCGGCTGCTGGTGATCGGGGTCTACCGGGACGTGGAGGTAGAGGCGTCCTGGCACCCGCTTGGTCCGCTGCTCGCCCCGCTGTTGTCGAAGGCGACGCCGGTGACGCTGACCGCGCTCGGCCCCGACGAGGTGCGCGCCCTGCTGGCCCGCACCGCCGGCCGGGAGCCGTCCGCCGCGACGGCGGCCGAGGTGCACAGGAGGACCGGCGGGAACCCGTTCTTCGTGGAGCAGACCGCCAGGCTGTGGCGGAGCACCGGCACCGTCGACCTGGTCCCGCCCGGCGTGCGGGAGGCGGTCGGGCAGCGGCTGCGGCTGCTACCGGCCGAGGTGTCGGGGCTGCTGGCCGCCGCCTCGGCGCTGGGGCCCGAGTTCGACCGCGAGGTGCTGGCCGAGATGACCGGCCGGTCGGAGCGTGCGGTGGCGGCGCTGCTCGGGGAGGCGGTGGCGGCCAGGCTGGTGGTGCCGCGCGGGGGTCCCGAGCGGCTCGGCTTCGTGCACGACCTGGTGCGCGAGACGCTCTACGCGGGCCTGGCCGAGGACGAGGCGGCCGGCTGGCACGCCGCGGCGGCCGGGGCGTTGGCGGCGCTGCCGGAGTGCGCGGCCAGGGCCGCGCCAGGCGAGGCGGCGCACCACGCCTACCGGGGGGTGGCGCGGCTCACCGCCGCTGCCGTGGTCGACACGCTGCGCGGGGCGGCGGCCGAGGCGTGGGGCCGGATGGCCTCGGGGGAGGCGAGCGTGCACCTGGGCCGGGCGCTGTCCCTGATCCCGCGGGCGGAAGGACGCCGGTGGGCGACGGTGGCGCTCGACCTGGGCTCGGCGCTCCACCACGGCGGGGACGAGGCCGCCGCGCTGCGCGCGTTCCAGGAGGCGGCGGCCGTCGCCCGGGCGCTGGGCGACGGCGAGTTGCTGACCAGGGCCGCGCTCCGGCTGCGGCGCGCCGTGTGGATGGCGCACCCGCCCGAGGTGGAGCGGTTGACGACGGAGTTGGTGAACGAGGCGTACGCGGCGCTCTTCGGCGAGCACGGCACGGCCGGCTCCGATCTGGAGCGGGAGCGTGAACTCACCGCGCGGGCCGCGGAGATGGCGCGTGAGGCGGGCGACGACGAGGCGTTGCAGGACGCGTTGATGACCCGGCACGACGCGCTCTGGGCGCCCGGGACGGCGGCCGAACGGCAGGTGCTCGCCGAGGAGTTGGCCGCCGTCGCGACGCGCTGCGGGGACCGTTCGGTCGCGCTGCTCGCCTCGTTGCTGCGGGCGATGGCGCTCCTGGAGCGGGGCGATCCGGCCGGCCGGGCCGAGCAGCGCTCGGCGCTGGCCGCGGCCGGCGACGACGCCGGGGCGCTGGCCACCGTGCTGTGGAGCGAGGTGGCCTTCGCCGCCCTCGACGGCCGGTTCGAGGCGGCGCGGAGCGCGCTGGAGCGGGCCGAGGGGGACGAGCGCGAGCGGCGGAGCGACGCGGGCGCGCGCGGCGACACGGCGACGATGCTCCACCAGCAGCGGTGGATGCTGGAGGTGGCGCGGGGCCGGTTCGACGCGGCGGACGCGCTGGTGGCCTCGGCCGGCCCGGCCCACGCCGATCTGCTGCTCGGCGTGACGGCCGCCGAGCGCGGCCACCTCGCGGCCGCCCGGCATCATCTGGCGCGGCTGCGGGCCGCCGCCGGGCGGCCGTCCCGCTGGTTCGAGCCGCTGTGGCTGCGGCTCCGCGCCCAGCTGGCGGCGGCCGACGGCGAACCGGCGGAACGGGCCGCGATCCGGGCCGAGTTGGCGCCGCTGGCCGGGGGCTGGCTGACGATGTTCGGCTCCTCGATCGACGGCCCGGTCGACTACTGGACAGCGCTGCGCGACGCGGCCGACGGCGACTGGCCGGCCGCCGTGGCCGGCCTCACCGCGGCCGAGCGGGCGGCGGAGGCGATGGGCGCGGCGCCGTGGGCGGCCCGGGTGCGGCGGGCGCTGGCCGAGGCGCTGGCCGGCCGGGGTGGCCGGGGCGAGCCGGAGCGGCCGGCCGCGCCGAACGTGTTCCGGTTCGACGGCCAGGTGTGGACGCTGACCTTCGCCGGGGTGACCGCGCACCTGCCGGACGCGAAGGGGCTGCACGACATCCGGCGGCTGCTCGACCGGCCCGGCGGGGAGATCCCGGCCGTCGAGCTGCTGGCGGCCGAGAGCGGGGCGCCGGCCCGCGAGGCCGGCCTGCTCGGCGCCGACCCGGTGCTCGACGAGCGGGCCAAGGCCGCCTACCGGGCCAGGCTCACCCGGCTCGACGGCGACATCGAGGCGGCGCTGGAGCGCGGCGACGACCGGCGGGCCGCCGAACTCGACGGTGAGCGCGCCGTGTTGATCGACGAGGTGCGGCGGGCCACCGGTCTGCACGGCCGCTCGCGCCGGCTCGGCGACCAGGCCGAGCGCACCAGGAAGGCCGTCACCGAACGCATCCGCAACGCGCTGCGCCGGCTCGACCGGCACCATCCGGCCCTGGCGGGCCATCTGCGGGAGTCGCTGGCCACCGGCTCGGTGTGCCGCTACACCCCCCGCGAACCGGTGCGCTGGGAGCGCTGACGCGAGCCGCCCCGACCGGTCGGACGCGCCGTCAGGGCTTTGTGAACTTATCCTTCAGTCTCCGTTAAACCGTCAATTCCGGTGTTAGCTTCGCCGCAGGTGATTGCCGTCGATCAGCGCATTGAGCGAAGCGCTGCGGCAGCCCCAACTCACACCGCGCACAAGCGCTTGGCTGGGGGATGGATGCTGAATTACACGAAGATAAGCGGCTGCCGCGTCTGCGGTAATCAGGAACTCCGGACGATCCTCGATCTCGGCGTGCAGGCACTCACCGGGGTGTTTCCACGCACCGCGGACGAGGAGGATCTGGTCGCCCCCCTCGAACTCGTGAAGTGCGTGCCGCCCGGCTGCGGCCTGGTCCAGCTGCGCCACGACGTCGACCTGTCGGTGATGTACGGCGAGCGGTACGGCTACCGCTCCAGCATCAGGCCGTTCATGATCAACCACCTGCGGGGGAAGGTCGCCGACGTGACCTCCCTGGTGCCGGTCTCCGCCGGCGACCTGGTGCTGGACATCGGCAGCAACGACGCGACGCTGCTGCGCCAGTACGAGGTCGACGGGCTCAGGCTGGTGGGCTGCGACCCGTCGGCGGAGAAGTTCCGCGACCGGTACCCCGAGAGCGCCGAGCTGATCGTCGACTTCTTCTCGGCCGACGCGTTCCGCGCCAGGCTCGGGGACGACCGGGCGAAGATCGTCACCTCCATCGCCATGTTCTACGACCTGCCTGACCCGATCGCCTTCATGCGCGACGTCCGTTCGGTGCTGGCGGACGACGGCGTCTGGATGATCGAGCACAGCTATCTGCCGACCATGCTCGAGACCAACTGCTACGACAACATCTGCCAGGAGCACCTGGAGTTCTACGCCCTCGCGCAGCTGGAGTACATGGCCGAGCGGGCCGGGCTGAAGGTGGTCTCCGCGAAGATCACCGACGTCTACGGCGGCAGCCTGTGCACGGTGCTGGCCAGGGACACCAGCGACTTCCCGGTGGACGAGGCCGGGCTCGGCGAGCTGCGTGCCAGGGAGGCCGAGCTCCAGCTGGACACCATGATCCCGTTCGAGGCGTTCGCCGCGCGGATCGAGAAGCACCGCACCGAGCTGCGCGCGTTCCTCGACGCCTCGAAGGCCGCGGGTCTGACGACGCTCGGCTACGGGGCCTCGACCAAGGGCAACGTGCTGCTCCAGTACTGCGGGATCACCACGGACGACCTGCCCTGCATCGGCGAGGTCAACGCCGAGAAGGACGGCTGTCTCACGCCGGGAACCAGGATTCCGATCGTCTCCGAGGAGGCGGCCAAGGAGCAGAAGCCGGACCAACTGCTGGTCCTGCCCTGGATCTTCCGCGACGGTTTCATCGAAAGGGAACAGGAATTCCTGGCCGGCGGCGGAAAGCTGGTTTTCCCGCTTCCGGAACTCGAGATCCACGACGGTAAGTAGCGGGCACCCGAAGGTTGGAGAGGGCGGAAAGAATGGACAGCGACGTCATCATCGTGGGCGCGGGTCCGACCGGCCTGATGTTGGCCGGCGAACTGCGCGCCGCGGGAGTCGACGTGCTCGTCGTGGAGCGGCTGGCCGAGCCGACGGGCCAGTCCCGCGGGCTCGGGTTCACCACCCGGGCCATGGAAGTCTTCGACCAGCGGGGGCTGCTGCCCAGGTTCGGCGGCCTGGAGACCAGCCCGATGGGCCACTTCGGCGGCATGCCACTGGACTTCTCGGTGCTGCCCGGCGGCAACTTCGGGGCCCGGGGCATCCAGCAGGCGCGGGTGGAGCAGGTGCTCACCGACTGGGCCACCGAGTCGGGGGCGCGGTTCCTGCGCGGCCACGAGATCGTCGCGCTGGACGAGGGCGCGGCCGAGGGCGACGGGCGGGTGCGGGTGACCGCGCGCGGCCCCGAGGGCCCGCTGGAGCTGACCGCCGCCTGGCTGGTCGGCTGCGACGGCGGGCAGAGCACCGTGCGGCGGCTCGGCGGCTTCGCCTTCGAGGGCAGCACCTCGACCCGCGAGATGTACCTGGCCGACGTGCGGGGCTGCGATCTGCCGCCGCGCTTCACCGGGATCCGGCTGCCCAACGGCATGGCGATGAACGCCCCGTTGGCGCCGGGCGTCGACCGGATCATCGCCTGCGAGCACGGCGTGGTGCCCACCGAGCGCACCGAGCCGGTCGACTTCGCCGAGGTGGCGGCGGCGTGGCAGCGGCTCACCGGCGAGGACATCTCGGGCGGCGAGCCGGTGTGGGTGAGCGCCTTCGGCGACGCCGCCAGGCAGGCGACCGAGTACCGCAGGGGCCGGGTGCTGCTGGCCGGCGACGCGGCCCACATCTTCCTGCCGGCCGGCGGGCAGGGCCTGAGCGTCGGTGTGCAGGACGCGGCCAACCTCGGCTGGAAGCTGGCCGCGACGGTGCTGGGCTGGGCCCCGGACGGGCTGCTCGACAGCTACCACGTGGAGCGGCACGCGGTCGGCACCCGGGTGCTGACGAACACCTCGGTCCAGGGCACCCTCTACCTCGGCGGGCCCGAGGTGGAGCCGCTGCGCGCGATGTTCACCGAGCTGATGGCGTACGAGGAGGTCGGCCGCCATCTCGCCGGCATGGTCAGCGGGTTGGACGTGCGCTACGACGTCGGCCCGGGCGAACACCCGCTGCTTGGCCGGCGGATACCGCCGGTCCCGCTGACCGGGGTGGCCGGCGCCGCCAGCACCTTCGAGGCGCTGCACGGCGGGCGCGGGGTGCTGTTCGACATCGCCGACGACGCCGAACTCCGGGCCGTCGCCGCCGGCTTCGCGGGGCGGGTCGACGTGGTCACCGCCTCGGTCGACGACACCCTGGCCGAGGGCTCGCTCAAGGGCACCGAGGCGCTGCTGGTGCGCCCCGACGGCCATGTGGTGTGGACGGCGCCGGACGGCCAGGACGGTCTCGCCGAGGCGCTCGGCCGCTGGTTCGGCACCCCGGGGACCTCGGGCGCCCCCGGGACCCGCCCGGCATGAGCACCGCCTCACGGCCGCTCGGCCGAGCGACGGCGGTCACCGCCGGCCTGACGGAGTTCCTCGACCTGCTCGACGCCACCAGGAGCTCGGTCTACACCCGGGCCGAGCGGGTGCCGCTCGACGAGCTCGCCCAGTGGCACACGGCCCCCGGCACCGGCGCCCTGCGCCACGTGAGCGGCCGGTTCTTCACCGTCGAGGGCATCGAGGCGACCGTCGCCGCCGACACCGGCGCCGAAGCCGGGGAGCCCCGCAGGTGGCGGCAGCCCGTCATCGTCCAGCCGGAGATCGGGATCCTCGGCATCCTGCTGCGCTGGGTCGACGGCACGCCGCACTTCCTGATGCAGCTCAAGGCCGAGCCTGGCAACGTCAACGGGATCCAGGTCTCGCCGACCGTGCAGGCCACCAGGAGCAACTACACCCGGGTGCACGGCGGCCGGCCGGTGCCGTACCTGGAGTACTTCGGGGGGCACCCCGGCAGCCGGACGGTCGCCGACGTGCGCCAGTCGGAGCAGGGCGGCTGGTTCCTGCGGAAGCGCAACCGCAACATGATCGTGGCGGTCAGCGACCCGGTGCCGGTGCACGAGGGCTTCCACTGGCTGACCATCGAGCAGCTCGGCGCCCTGCTCGCGGTCGACGACCTGGTCAACATGGACGCCCGGTCGGTGCTCGCCTGCCTGCCGCTGCTCGACGTGCTGCCGGCGCCGCTGGCGCTCGACCGGGGCGATCCCGCGCTCTCCGTGCTGCGCTCCTGGGGCGGTCTCCGGCCGGCGCGGCACTCGATGACCGAGCTGCTGAGCTGGATCACCGACGTGCGCAGCCGCACCGACGTCGAGGTGCGCCGGGTGCCGCTCGACGAGCTGCCCGAGTGGCGGTCGGACGGGCGGTCGCTGACCCATGTGGACGGCCGGCACTTCGACGTGATCGGGGTCCGGGTGGAGGCCGGCGGCCGGGAGGTCGGCCGCTGGGACCAGCCCATGGTCGCCGCCAGGAGAGTCGGCCTGAGCGCCTTCGTCACGAGCCGGCTCGCGGGCGTCCTCCACGTGCTGGTGGCGCTCCGCGCCGAACCGGGCCTGGCGGACGTCGCGGAGCTCGGCCCGACCGTGCAGTGCGTGCCTGACGACCCGGCCGACGGGCGGCCGCCGTTCCTCGACGCGGTGCTGGACGCCGCCCCCGAGCGGGTGCGCTACGACACCACGCTGTCGGAGGAGGGCGGCCGGTTCTTCCACACCCGCAACCGGTACCGGATCGTCGAGCTGGAGCCGGACGCCGACCGGACGCTGCCGGTGCGGCGGGACTTCCGCTGGATGACGCTCCACCAGCTCGGCGAGCTGGTGCGGCACAGCCACTACGTCAACGTGCAGGCGAGGACCCTGCTCGCGGCGTGCGTGGCGCTGGCGACCGGCCCGCTCGACGGGGCCGGGCCCACGCCGGCCGGCGAGCGGGGTCCGGCATGAGCGCCGCCCGCCGCCCGACCGTCGCCGTGCTCGGCGCCTCCGGCTACCTCGGCTCGGTGCTGACCGGGCTGCTCGCGCGGCGCCCCGTGCGCCTGCGCCCGGTGGCCAGGCGCGCCGTCCCCGTGCCCGAGGGCGCGGTGGCCGACGTCCGGCCGCTCGCCGCCGACCTCACCGAGCCGGCGGCCGTCGCCCGCGCCGTCGGCGACGCCGACGTGGTGCTGCACCTGGCCAAGCACACCGGCGACTGGCGGCTGCCCGAGGCCGAGCCGGCCGCGACCGAGCGGGTCAACGTCGGCGTGATGCGCGCCGTCCTCGACGTGCTCGCCGACCGGCCGCGGAGCGGCGAACGCCCGCCGCCCGTCGTGGTGTTCGCCGGCGCCTGCACCCAGATCGGCCGCACCCCAGAGCGTCCGATGGACGGCACCGAACCCGACCACCCGCAGACGGCCTACGACCGGCAGAAGCTGACGGCCGAGCTGCTGTTGAAGGCGGCCGACCGGGCCGGCGCCGTGCGCGGGATCAGCCTCCGGCTGGCCACGGTCTTCGGCCAGAGCCCGCTCTCCGAGGTCCCCGACCCCGGCGTGGTGATGACCATGGCGCGCCTGGCGCTGGCCGGGCGGCCACTGACGATGTGGCACGACGGCTCGGTGGTCCGCGACATCACCTTCGTCGAGGACGTCGGCCGCGCCTTCCTGGCCGCCACCGACCACCCGGACGCGCTGCGCGGGCGGCACTGGATGATCGGCACCGGGCGCCACGCGCGGCTCGGCGCGGTCTTCCACACCGTCGCCGAGGCGGTGGCCGAGGCCACCGGCCGGCCGCCGGTCCCGGTGGTCACCGTCGAGCCGCCGGACGCCGCGGTGCTGACCGACTTCCTCCCCGTGTACATCGACCCCGAGCCCTTCACCGAGGCCACCGGGTGGCGCGCGGGGGTCCCGCTGCGCGAGGGCGTCGACCGCGGCGTCGCCGCCCTGGTCCGGCGGACGGCCCCCGCCGCCCCGTGACTCCCAAGACCCCGCGACCGCTGGCCCCCGCCCCCGTGACGCTGAGCCCGACCGAGAAAGGAACGAGCAGATGGTGACCCGAGTGTGGGACTACCTGTTCGAGTTCGAGAACGAGCGCGCCGACATCATGGACGCCGTCGAGACGGTGTTCGCCTCCGGCTCGCTGGTGCTCGGCCCCAGCGTGCGCGGCTTCGAGGCGGAGTTCGCCGCCTGGCACGGACTCGACCACTGCGTGGGCGTCGACAACGGCACCAACGCCATCAAGCTGGGCCTACAGGCCCTGGGCGTGGGCCCTGGCGACGAGGTGGTGACCGTCTCCAACACGGCGGCGCCCACCGTGGTGGCGATCGACGCGGTCGGCGCCACGCCGGTCTTCGTGGACGTCCGCGAGGACGACTACCTGATGGACGTCTCCCAGGTGGCGGCGGCCGTCACCGAGCGCACCCGCTGCCTGCTGCCGGTGCACCTCTACGGCCAGTGCGTCGACATCGACCCGCTGCTCGCCCTGGCCCGCGAGCACGACCTGGTGGTGCTTGAGGACTGCGCGCAGGCCCACGGCGCCAGGCGCGGCGGCCGGCTGGCCGGCACCTTCGGGGACGCCGCGGCCTTCTCCTTCTACCCGACCAAGGTGCTCGGCGCCTACGGCGACGGCGGCGCCACCGTCACCGACCGCGCCGAGATCGCGGCGAACCTGCGGCGGCTGCGCTACTACGGGATGGAGGAGCGGTACTACGTCGTCGAGACCCCGGGCCACAACAGCCGGCTCGACGAGGTGCAGGCGGAGATCCTGCGCCGCAAGCTGCGCCGCCTCGACGCCTATGTGGCGGGCCGCCGGGCCGTCGCCGAGCGCTACCGCGAGGGCCTGGGCGACACCGGTCTTGTGCTGCCCGAGGTGGCCGACGGCAACGAGCACGTCTACTACGTGTACGTGGTGCGCCACCCCCAACGGGACGCGATCATGGAGCGGTTGAAGGGCTACGACGTCCACCTCAACATCAGCTACCCGTGGCCGGTGCACACCATGACCGGCTTCGCGCACCTGGGGTGGGAGCCCGGCTCGCTGCCGGTGACCGAGCGGCTGGCCGGCGAGATCTTCTCGCTGCCCATGTACCCCTCGCTCTCCCCCGACGTCCAGGACAAGGTGATCTCCGCGGTACGCGACGTGCTGGACACCCTGTGAGGGAGGTCCGCGCGCTGGCGGTCGAGGGCGCCCTGGAGTTCACCCCCGAGGTGTACCGCGACGAACGGGGCCTGGTCGCCACGCCCTTCGAGCTCGCGGCCTTCGAGGCCGCGCACCGGGGCCCGCTCTTCCCGGTGGCGCAGACCATCCACAGCCACTCGCGGCGGGGCGTGCTGCGCGGGATGCACTACACGGTGACGCCCCCGGGGATGGCCAAGTTCGCCTACTGCGCGCGGGGCGAGGCGCTCTACATGGTGCTCGACATCCGGGTGTCGTCGCCGACCTTCGGCCGGTGCGACGCGGTGCTGATGGACCAGCGCGCGTTCCGCTCGATCTACCTGCCGGTCGGGGTCAGCAACGGCTTCGTCGCGCTCACCGACGACACCGTCATCTCCTACATGATCTCCAAGCCCTACGTCTCGGCCGACGAACGGGCGTTGGCACCGCTCGACCCCGCGCTCGGGCTCCCGGTGCCGCCGGGGCTCGACCTGGTCCTGGCCGAGCGCGACCGCACCGCGATCACCCTGCGGGACGCGCTCGACCGGGGCGAACTCCCCGACTACGAGCACTGCCTGGCCCTGGACCGCCAGCTGAGCGCCGGGGGCGCGGCGGTCGGCGCCGGGCGCTGAACCGCACCAGCCGACCGGGCGCTGTACCGCACCGGACGAGGTACCGGAGGAAAAGCACATGCGCTATCTGTTCACGACCCTCCCGGGGACGTCCCACACGTTGCCGTGGGTCTCCCTGGCGCAGGCCGCCCAGTCGGCCGGGCACGAGGTGCTCGCCGCGGTGAGCGGCCCGGCGCTGCGGACGGCCGCGGACGCGGGGCTGCTGGCCACCGCGACCGACGACGGCGCGGCGCGCCGGAGTTACGAGCGGCTGGCCGACATGCTGGCCGAGGGCGGCTCCGGCATGGAGGTCGGCGGGGAGGAGATGGCACGCTACGTCGGGTCGGTCTTCGCCGACACCAGCCGGGCCATGCTGGACGGGCTGCTGGCGACGGCCAGGACCTGGCAGCCCGACGTGGTGGTGTACACCCCGCCCACGGTGGCCGGCCTGGTCACCGCCCGGGTGCTCGGCGTGCCGGCCGTGATGCACGGCCTCGGCACGCCGCTGCCGACCCCGCCAGGCGCGCTCGCCGGCTTCGCCGCGGCGGCCGAGGCGGTCGGGGTCCCCGACCTGACCAAGGAGATCAGGGACGTCGAGATCGACGTCAGCCCGCCCTCGTTGGACCGGCTCGGGCCGCCCAGGCCCCCGGCGCACCGGCGTTCGGTGCTCCCGATGCGGTTCACCGCCTACACGGGCGGCGCGCGGCTCCCCGAGTGGCTGCTCACCCGGGGCGAGCGGCCCCGGGTGGTGTGCACGCTCGGCTCGTTCACCCGCTGGTTCGGCGAGGGCGGGCTGATGCGGGAGGTGGTGCTCGGCACCGGCGACCTCGGCGTGGAGCTGGTGGTGGCCACCGCGGGCGCCGAACTGCCGGCGCTGCCCAAGCCGTTGCCCGACCATGTGACGCTGGTCGACTGGGTGCCGATGCGGGCCCTGCTCGCGGTCAGCGACGCCGTGATCCACCACGGCGGCCTCGGCACCATGTACGCCGCGTTCTCGGCCGGCGTGCCGCAGCTGGTGCTGCCGGCCGCCGCCGGGCCCGCGTTGGCCAACGCGCGGACCGTGGTGGCGCGCGGCGCCGGGGCGCTCGTCGACATGGACCGGGCGACCCCCGCCACCCTGAAGCCCGCGGTGCAGGACGTGCTCGTCAACTCGGCATATTTGCAGGCCAGTCGGGAGATAGCTGAGGAGATGTCGGCCATGCCGGCCCCGGCCAGGGTGGTCGAGCGGCTGACGGACCTCGCCCACTCCTACGACCGCTACCAGCGCCCGCGGGGCTGAACCGCCCCGCGCGCGTGACCGATTCCGCCCAACCAAGGAAGAAGTGAAGAAGCAGCAATGAGCGACGCGCCTCTGAAACTCGCCATCGTCATCGGCAGCATCCGCGACGGCCGCTCCGGCCACACGGTGGGCAACTGGTTCAAGGACGAGGCCGGCAAGCACGGGGCCTTCGACGTGGACGTCGTCGACATGCGGGACGCCCCGCCGCCGCTGATCCTCGGCAACGAGCCGCCGGCCGAACTGGCGGCGACGACCGAGAAGCTGGAGGCGGCGGACGCGTTCGTCATCGTCACCCCCGAGTACAACCACAGCTACCCGGCCTCCATAAAGAGCCTGATCGACTGGCACTACACCCAGTGGCGGGCCAAGCCGGTCGGCTTCGTCTCCTACGGCGGCCACGCCTGCGGGCTGCGGGCCGTCGAGGCGCTCCGCCTGGTGCTGGCCGAGATGCACGCGGTCACCGTGCGGGACTGCGTCAGCTTCGGCATGTACTCGGGCAACGGCTTCGGCGAGGACGGCCAGCCCTCGGAGCCGGAGGGCGCCAACGGCGCCGCCAAGGTGCTGCTCGACCAGATCGCCTGGTGGGCCACCGCGCTGAAGGAGGCCAAGGCCAAGAAGCCGTACGAGGTCCAGTTCTGACGCTCGTCGCCGCCCGCCCCGCCAGGCGCGGGGCGGGCGGCGCGGCACCATCCACCCAGTTCGGCAGTTCACCAGTTCGGCAGTCGCCAGGAGGAGACATGGGGTCGGTCTACGGATCTGACACCGCGAGCGTCTATCACGACTTCTACCGGGAGCGGAACGGCAAGAGCTACGCCGCCGAGGCCCGCCACGTGGCGCGGCTGGTGCGGGAGCGGCGGCCGGGCGCCGCCTCGCTGCTCGACGTCGCCTGCGGCACCGGCTCCCATCTGGAGACCCTGGTCGAGGAGTTCGAGCGGGTGGCGGGCCTCGAACTGTCGGAGGCCATGCTGGACGTGGCGCGCCCCCTGCTGCCCGGCGTCCCGCTGCACCAGGGCGACATGCGCGACTTCGACCTCGGCCGGCGCTTCGACGCCGTCGTCTGCATGCACAGCTCCATCGGCTACGTCGGCGACGAGAGCGCGCTGCGGCGGACGTTGGCCCGGCTGGCCGCCCATCTGGAGCCCGGGGGCGTGCTGGTGATCGAGCCGTGGTGGTCCCCCGGCACCTTCCTCGACCGGCACGTGGCGGGCGACGTGCTCACCGTCGGCGGGCAGACCATCTCCCGGGTCTCGCACACCGTGCGCACGGGCGACCGGACCAGGATGGAGGTCCACTGGGTGGTCGCCGACCCCGAGCACGGGCCGCGGCACACGGTGGAGGCGCACGTGCTGACGCTCTTCGAACCCGCCGAGTACCTGGCCGCCTTCGAGGCGGCCGGCTGCACCGTGGAACGCCTCGAATCCGACTGGTCGCGCCTCGGACTCCTGGTGGGCGTCCGAGGTTGAGCCACCGCGTGTCAGAGCTTTTCGAACTGATTGTGCGGGGAACGTCAAATCCCGTACGCCGGTGCTACTTTCCCTCCATTCGGGGAACGCATTCCGAGTTCTCCCTGGAAGCCTGGGAAAGAGAGTAACTCATGACCAGCGTGGATTCGGAACGGGCGGGGGCGGCCGCGAGCATGCCCCCGCATCTGCATTCACTGACCGGACTGCGCTGGGTGGCAGCGCTGATG
The DNA here is from genome assembly GCF_054783955.1 of Streptomyces mayteni. NCBI lineage: Bacteria > Bacillati > Actinomycetota > Actinomycetes > Kitasatosporales > Streptomycetaceae > Streptomyces > Streptomyces mayteni. The sequence continues at coordinate 41,332 of NZ_BAAGPR010000037.1, forward strand.
GTCTTCCTGTCACATGCGCTGATCCTCCCCGCCGCCGTTCCGCCGGGAGATTTCGGCGAATCCGTCAGCGAGTTCGTCGCGCTCGGCGGATACGTCGGGGTTTCCGTCTTCTTCGTGCTGAGCGGATTCGTGCTGACCTGGTCGGCACGGGCCTCCGACAGCGCGCCCAGGTTCTGGCGGCGGCGATTCTTCAAGATCTACCCGAACCACTTCCTGGCCTTTCTGGTGGCCGTGGCCTTCATGATCTGGTGGGGCCCTGACATCGGGTTCGAGTCCGCGAGCGACCAGGCGCCAGGCGCGCTCCCCCAGTTGCTGCTGGTCCACGCCTGGGTGCCCGACCTGGACATCGCCTTCTCGTTCAACCTGGTCAGCTGGTCGCTCTCGGTGGAGACGGCCTTCTACCTGTGCTTCCCGCTGCTGCTCGCCGGAGTGCTGAGAATTCGCCCCGAGCGGCTCTGGTACTGGGCCGGCGGCACCCTGCTCGCGATCTTCCTGGTGCCGCAGCTGGCCGGGCTCCTGCCGGACGGCGAACTCTCCTACGAGGGAATGACCACGTGGGAGTACTGGTTCGTCTACGTCCTGCCGATCACCCGCATGGGAGAGTTCCTGATCGGCATTCTCATGGCCCGGATCGTGCTGACCGGGCGCTGGGTGCGATTCCCGCTCTGGGCCGCGTCACTGCTCTTTCTCGGCGTCTATGTCATCGCGCTCGACCTGCCCAAGGAATACGCGATCGTGGCGGCCACGGTGGCGCCGATAGCCCTGCTGATCCCCGCCGCGGCCACCACCGACGTGCACGGCAGAGGATCGCTGCTCGGACGTCCTGCCATGGTCTGGTTGGGGAATGTCTCCTACGCCTTCTACCTGGTCCACTTCTTCGCCATTCAGGCCGTCTTCCGCATGGTCGGATTCGACTTCCAGGCGAACTACCTGACGGCGGTGCTCTTCGTGCTCGGCGCCTGCGGGCTCGGCGTCGCGCTGGCCGCGGTGCTCTACCAGTTCGTGGAGCGGCCGATGATGCGCCGGTTCGCCACCCCGCGTGCGCCGGTGACGGTGGCCGGGCGGGCCCAGGACCCGCAGAAGGAACCGACCGGCTGAGCCACCGTCCGCGACCCGGGCCGGCCCCGCCACCCCCTCTCGGGTGGCGGGGCCGGCGTCGTACGGCGCCGGCTGGTCAGACCAGCGCCTCCACCCGGGCCACCTGCTCGGTCGGCCCCGGCAGCCCCGCGATCTCGTCGGCCAGTTCGCGCGCCCGCTCCGCGTAGCCCACGTCGCCGAGCAGCCGCTGGCACGCCTTGGCCACGGACTCAGGGGCGTGCTCCTCGGCGGTGCCGAGCACGATGGCCGAGCCCTGGTCGGCCAGCCGCTGCCACAGCTCCCGGTACAACGGCCATTCGGAGAGCACCAGTTGGGGCGTGCCGGCGGCCATCGCGTTCATCGCCGTCGAGCCGCCGCCGTGGTGCACGATCAGGTCGCACCCCGGCACCAGGACCTCCAACGGCAGCCAGCCGACCCTGAGGTCGGGCAGCGCCTCCCGCACGGCGGGCGCCACGTCCTCGGGCGCCGCCACCACCAGCTCGGCGTCGAAGTCGGCGAGGTCGCGGGCGAGCCCGATGAGGAACGCCTGGCTCTCGCTGGCCGCCACCCGGGTGCCGGCCGTCACGCAGATCCGCCGGCGCTTCCCGGCGGTCAGCATCCAGGGCTCGACGGCGCGCGCCAGGTTGGTGCCCACCCAGCGGGTGCGGACCGTGCCGGGGGCGAGCGCGGGCGGGCTGACGCTGGGCGGGGTGACGTCCAGGACCAGATTCGGGTCCGGCAGCGCGGAGCGGCCGAGCGCGGCCAGTTCCGGGGCCAGTTCCTCGTCCGCGTAGCGGTTGGACCCGGGGATCTCCAGCGCGTCCCAGGTGTGCCGGACGTAGGGCACGTCCAGCGTGGCGGCGAGCAGCGCGGCCCCGTAGGACTGGCTGCCGCCCACGATCACGTCGGGCCGCCAGTGGTCGGTCAGCTCGCGCAGCCGGTCGTGGCTGGCGGCGGCCAGTCGGGCCATCCAGGAGCCGTGGAAGCGGATCGAGTCCTCCACCGTCTCCGGGTAGTCGACCGGCCTGCCGTCCCGGCCGGTCGAGAGCAGCTCCTCGAGCAAGCGGTCGGTGACCGTGACGAAGGGGATCGCCATCTGCTCGGCGATCCTGGTGGTCTCCTCCGTGGTGGCCATCACCACCGAGTGGCCGGCGTTGCGCAGCGCGTTGGCCAGTGGCGGGGCCCAGAACATCGTGGCCGGGCTGGGGCCGGCGATGAAGAGGACCCTCACCGCGCGCCCCCGGCGCCGGCGGCGGAGCGGGAGTGCACCACGGTGTACTGGTGCGGCTCGTGCGAGTTGACCAGCGAGGCGCCGATGGCCCGCCGTTCCCTGGTCTCCGCCGGCCGCTCGCTCTCCGGCAGGACGTGGAAGGCGTCGTACGCCTCCTTGCTCTCCCACTGGGCGTACATCGCCACATGGGTGCCGTCGACGCCGCGCAGGATGCTGTGCGAGCGGAAGCCGGGCACGGTCTTCAGCCACTCGTCGGGCTGCGCCAGGTTCTCGATCAGCGCGGCCTGGTTCTCCGGGTCGGCGGCGAAGAGGGTGAGGACGGTGAAGTCGCCGCGGTCGGGCGAGACCTCGACCACGCCGCCCTGGTCGGGGTGGGTCTGGGTGAAGACGACCTCGGTCTTGATGGACCGGAACCAGGTGGTCAGCTGGAAGAAGGCGGGCATCGTCTCGTTCTGCATCTTCTCGCGCTTGTAGCGGGACTCGATCGCGTCCCTGGTGCGCATCTGGATGAGATTGGCGGTGCCCGGCACGTCCTGCCCCGAGTGCAGCGAGGAGGACACCCAGCCGGGGAACTCGGCCGCGTTGTCGATGATTTCCCGCATGGCCTCGACCAGGCGCTCGTGGCGATGGGGCGTGTCGGTCCCGAACCAGTTGAGTATGTTCAGGTGGCCGTCGTCGACGGACAGGAAGGCCATGTCTCCCCTTCTCTTTCTCGGATGGCGATGGTGACCGGTGGCGGTGTGCCGGCGGTCGTCAGGTGGCGGCCAACAGCGCGGGCGTGGAAGAGGCGACGCGCATGATGTACTGGCCGTAGTCGGAATGGGCGAGTCGCCGGCCGAGGCGATGGCAGGATTCGGCGTCGATATAGCCCATGTTGAGGGCGATCTCCTCGATGCAGCCGACCCGTATTCCCTGGCGTTGTTCCATCATCTGCATGTAGTGGCTGGCGTCCGTGAGGGCGTCGTGCGTGCCGGTGTCCAGCCAGGTGAAGCCGCGGCCCAGGTCGACCAGGGTCGCGGCGCGGCGCGCCACGTAGACGCGGTTGACGTCGGTGATCTCCAACTCGCCCCTGGCGGAGGGCCGGATGCCGGCGGCGATCTCCAGCACCTCGTTGTCGTAGAGGTAGAGGCCGGTCACCGCCAGGTTGGAGCGGGGTTCGGTCGGCTTCTCCTCCACGTCGACGATCCGGCCGGCCTCGTCGGCCTGGGCGACGCCGTACCGCTCGGGGTCGGGCACCCGGTAGCCGAAGAGCACGCAGCCGTCGAGCGAGGCCACCCGGTTCTGCAGCACCTCGCCGAACCCTGGCCCGTGGAAGATGTTGTCGCCCAGGATCAGCGCGACGTCGTCGGAGCCGACGTGGTCGGCGCCGATCCGGAAGGCGTCGGCGATGCCGCGCGGCTCGTCCTGCACCGCGTAGTCGAGGTCGAGGCCGAGCGGGGCGCCGTCGCCGAGCAGCGAGCGGAAGGCGTCGAGGTCGTGGGCCGTCGAGATGATCAGGATGTCCCGGACGCCCGCCAGCATCAGCACCGACAAGGGATAGTAGATCATCGGCTTGTCGTGAACAGGCAAAAGCTGTTTCGAGACACTGAGGGTCAGCGGATACAGCCGGGTACCCCGACCGCCGGCCAAGATGATGCCCTTCATGAGAAAAGCATGACCATCCGGCCGTGCAACATCAATCAGGGAATCGTCAGAACAAACACAACTGTCTGTCAGGGAATTCTCAAGTCGGCCCGATCTCCTTGACGCTCGACCCGGCCGTTCCCGATGATTCCTCGACGGGATCTCGACAGGATTCGGAAAAGAGGAATACACCGATGCTGGACGTCGAGGAGTTGGCGACGAGGGCACGCGCGGCAGCGCCCCTGGCGGAGGAGGCCGGAAAACTCGAACCCGAGGTCGCCCGGCTGATTCTGGCGGCCGGATTCGCCCGGCATTTCGCGCCCCGCGGGTTCGGCGGCGCCGAGGGCTCCTTCGCCGAGCTCACCCGGGCCGTGGCCACCGTGGCCGCCTCCTGCCCGGCCACCGGCTGGTGCGCCTCGCTCGCCGCCAACCTCGCCCGGATGGTGGTCTTCCTGCCGGACGAGGGGCAGCGCGAGATCTGGGCGGCGGGTCCCGACGCGCTGGTCGTCGGCTCGCTCGCCTCCTTCGGCCAGGCCGAACCCGCCGAGGGCGGCTGGGTGTTGACCGGCCGCTGGCCGTTCATCAGCGGCGTCGACCACGCCGACTGGGCGCTGCTCTGCGCCGGCCTGCCGGACGGCCGGCCGGCCCGGGTCCTCGCCGTACCCCGCGCCGAGCTCACCCCGGGCCACAGCTGGGACAGCATCGGGATGCGCGGCACCGGCAGCCACCACGTCTCCGTCGACGGCGTGTTCGTGCCCGACCACCGCACCTTCGCCAGGGACGAGGTGCTGGCCGGCAGGCCGGCGGGCGCCGGGCCCGAGGGCCACACGGTGCCCCTGGAGGCGGTCAACCTGCTCTCGTTCGCCGCCCCGCTGCTCGGCATCGCCGAGGGCGCGCTCGCGGTCTGGACCGAGCACGCCAGGGGCAAGGCGGCCAACTGGAACCCGGCCGCGCCGAGCGCCAGCCTGCTGGCCACCACCTACGCCCGCACCGGCGGCGAGATCGACGCGGCCCGGCTGCTGCTCGAACGCTGCGCCGACGTCGCGGACCGCGGGGCGGCCGTCACCGAGGACGAGGTGGCCAGGAACATCCGCGACATCTCGCTCTCCGTCGAGATGCTGACGGCGGCCGTCAACCGGCTGGTCGCCAGGGGCGGCACCTCCAACTTCGGGGAGTCCAGGCCGCTCCAGCGCTTCTGGCGGGACGCCAACACCACCGCCTCCCATGTGGCACTCCAGTTCGAGATGGCCGCGCTCGGCTACGCCGAGGGCCGGCTCTGGGAGCCGGGCAAGGCCCCGGGCAGCGCCCCGCTCGACGCCGACTGGTGACGGCCGGCATGACGCGACGCGTGCTGGTCACGGGCGGCGCCGGGTTCATCGGCTCGCACTACGTCCGCTCGCTGCTCGGCGGCGCCTACCCCGGCTGGGAGGACGTCGAGGTGACCGTCCTCGACAAGCTCACCTACGCCGGGAACCTCGCCAACCTCGACCCGGTCGCCGGCCGCTTCGCCTTCGTGCGTGGCGACATCTGCGACGCCGAGCTGCTGGCCTCCGTGGTGCCGGGACACCAGGTGGTGGTCAACTTCGCCGCGGAGTCGCACGTCGACCGGTCCATCGCGGACGCCGAGGCGTTCGTGCGGACCAACGTCCTCGGCGTGGGAACGCTGCTGCGCTCCTGCCTGGAGGCCGGCGTCGAGCGGGTCGTCCAGGTCTCCACGGACGAGGTCTACGGCAGTGTGGAGAGCGGCAGTTGGGACGAGCGGGCGCCGCTGGCCCCCAACTCGCCCTACGCCGCGAGCAAGGCGGGCGGCGACCTGATCGCCCTCTCCTTCGCCCGCACCCACGGCCTGCCGGTCGTGCTCACCAGGTGCGGCAACAACTACGGCCCCTACCAGTACCCGGAGAAGGTCATCCCGCTCTTCCTCACCAACCTGCTGGACGGCGCGCGCGTGCCGCTCTACGGGGACGGCGGGAACGTGCGGGACTGGATCCACGTGGACGACCACTGCCGCGGCATCCAGACCGCGCTGGAGCACGGCGAGGCCGGCGAGGTCTACCACGTCGCGGGCACCGCGGAGCTGACCAACCTGGAGCTGACCGGGCGGCTGCTGCGCGCGGTGGGCGCCGACTGGGACCGGGTGGAGCGGGTGGCCGACCGGCCGGGCCACGACCGCCGTTACTCGCTGACCGACGCGCGGCTGCGCGCCCTCGGCTACGTGCCGCTGACCCGCGTCGACGAGGGCCTGGCGGCCACCGTGCGCTGGTACACCGAGCGCCGGGACTGGTGGGAGCCGCTGCGCGAGGCGGCGGGAAGGCTCGCCTGATGAGCTCCCTGGTACTGGTGGTCGGGCGCGAGGGGCGGGTGGTCGCGGCCGTGGTCGAGGCGATCGGCCGCCACGGGATCCCGGCGTCCGGCGCCACCGAGGACGACCACGCCCTCGCCGAACTCGCCACCGGCGACGTGACGTCGCTGGTGATCGGCGGCGGGATCACGGGACGTTCGCGCGAACTGCTGCGGTCCCGGGCCCTGGCGCACGGCGCGCTGGTGGTCGAGACCCCGCTGCGCGGCGGGGACGCCGAGAGCTACGTGCGACGCGAGGTACTGCCCAGGGTCAACGCGCGGGACACCGGCGGCCCCCGGTGACGAAGAGCCGCCGGAATGATCAACTCCGTTGTTACGATCGGCGGTTGACGATGTCGAACGAGGGCGGGACCGGTCCATGACTGCGAGCACGTTCCCCATCGGAGGCGAGCGCGCCGTGCGGCGCCTCGGCTTCGGGGCCATGCACCTGCCGGTGACCCCGGCCGGCGACCGGGAGCGCGGCATCGCGGTGGCCCGCCACGCCGTGCGCCTGGGCGTGAACCTGATCGACACCGCCCAGCTCTACAGCTGGGGGGAGAACGAGGCGCTGCTCGCCGAGGCCCTGCACCCGTATCCGGCCGAGCTGCTGGTCGCCACCAAGGTGGGCGTCGCCCCGCCGGGTCCCGGGCGGCAGGCCGACATCGACGGCCGGCCCGAGTTCCTGAGGTCCCAGGTGGACGAGGGGCTGCGGCGGCTGCGTCTCGACCGGATCGAGCTGCTCCAGCTGCACCGCGTCGACACCAAGGTGCCGCTGGCCGACCAGGTCGGGGCGCTGGCCGAGCTCAGGGCGGCGGGCAAGATCGCGCACATCGGGCTCTCCGAGGTGACCGTGGCGCAGCTGGCGGAGGCCGGGAAGATCACCGAGATCGCCACCGTGCAGAACCGCTACAGCGTGCTCGACCGGGAGTACGAGGACGTGGTGGACGCCTGCAACGCGGCGGGCATCGGCTTCATGCCGTGGCGCCCGGTGCATCCCTCCGTCGTCACGCCTGGCGAGGTCACCACCGTCGCGGCGGAGCTGGGTGCCACGCCGGCCCAGGTCGCGCTCGCCTGGCTGCTGCGGCGGACGCCCGTGATGCTGCCCATCCCGGGCACCGGCTCGCTCGCACACCTGGAGGAGAACGTCGCGGCCGCCGAACTCTCGCTGACCGACGAGCAGTTCGCCAGGCTCGACGGGGTGGCCCGCCCCTGAGCGCCGGCTCATCCCGGCTGCGGCGGGGCGGGGACCAGCGCGGTGCCGAGCCTGAAGCCCACGCCCCGCACCGTGACGATCCACTGCCCGGAGCCCAACTTGCGGCGCAGCATGCTGACATGGGTGTCGATGGTGCGGCTGGCCGTCCAGTCGTCCTGCCACACCTCGGACATGATCCGCTCCCGGGAGAGCACCCGGTCGGGCGAGGAGGCCAGCAGGTAGAGCAGGTTGAACTCCTTGCGCGTGACGTGCACCTGGCGGGTGCCGACGTGCACCTCGTGGCCCACCGGGTCGATCCGCAGCGGTCCGCGCATCAGGGGTCTGGGCTGCTCGGGCTCGTGGCGTACCCGGCGCATCACCGCCTCGATGCGGGCCAGCAGCTCCCGCATCCCGAAGGGCTTGACCAGGTAGTCGTCGGAGCCGGACTGGAGCCCGAGCACCTTGTCCACCTCGGCGGCCCGCTTGGAGGTGATGATCACCGCGGCGTCCCGTCCCGAGCGGATCTCCCGGCAGATCATCACGCCGTCGATGTCGGGCAGTTCCAGTTCGAGCAGCACCAGGTCGGCCCAGGGAAAGGACGGTCTGGCCTGCGAGCCGGTGGCGGCGATCCGCACCTCGTGCCCGTTCCGCTCCAGCGTGCGGCCGAGTGTCTGGGCGTCGTCATCGGGTTCCACTATCAACGTACGCAAGGTTCCGCCCCTTCCGGGTGCGTTCAGGGAAAGTGGGCTTCGCGGGCCGGCCGCGCGCGGGGGCGGCCGGCCCGCCGGCGCTCACCTCTGCCGTGGGCGGCGGTCCTCCGAACGGACCGCGTAGCCGGTGAAGCCACCGGCGGAGATGTCGATCACGCCGCTGCGCAGCTCCGCCGGAAGGTCGGAGACCAGCCCGGACTCGTTGTAGCCCCAGACGTGGACCCGGCCGTCCTTGAGCGCGTAGCCGTTGTCGAAGCCGGCGGCGATGTCCGTCACGCCGCCCCGGCGCAGCGTGGCGGGGACGCCGGACACCTGGCCGTACTGGTCGTCGCCCCAGGCGTACAGCCGGCCCTTCCGGATCGCGTAGCCGGTGCCGTAGCCGCCGATGATCCGGGTGACCCCGCTGGTGAGCTCGTCGGGCAGCTGGGAGACCTGCCCGTACTCGTCGTTGCCCCAGGCGTAGGCCCGGCCGTCCCTGATGGCGTAGCCGTTCTTGGTGCCGGCGGCGATGTAGTCGACGCCGCCCTGGAGCAGTTCCTCGGGGATGTCGCTGACCTGGCCGTACTCGTCGTCGCCCCAGGCGTAGACGCGGCCGTCCCTGATGGCGTAGCCGGTGCCGTAGCCGCCGGCGATGGCGGTGACCCCGCCCTCGGTGAGGGTCTCGGGGAGGTTCGAGACCTCGCCGAACTCCTCGTAGCCCCAGGCGTACACGCGGCCGTCCCTGAGCGCGTAGCCGGTCGCGCCGCCGAAGACGATGTCGGTCAGACCGCCCTCCCGCACCTCGGCCGGCATGTCGGAGATCTGCCCGTAGTCGTCGTTGCCCCAGACGTGGGGCACGCCGTCCCTGATGGCCACCACGTTGTGGAAGCTGCCGGCCTCGATGCTGGTCACACCGCTGGCCAGCTCCTCGGGGATCGCCCCGACCTCGCCGTACTCGTCGTTCCCCCAGGCGTGGACGCCGCCCTGGGGCGTGGCGGCCGCGAGGGCCGGGGTGGCCGGAACCAGCAGGGCGGCCACGACGCCGGCGCCGGCCAGCAGGGTGGCCCGCCGGCGTCGCGACCTGACACGGGCCTTGGGGGTGGGCGCGGCGATCGGGCCGCCGTTCAACGCTGCCATGGTGCTGTCGACTCCTGGGTGGTGGGTCCTGTGGGGGGTGGTGGGGTCGGGAGGGGTCAGGCGGCGCCGCGGGCCGCGAGGGCCAGTCCCTCGCCGCGGCCGGCCCGGCGCCTGACCAGGGCGCGGAAGCGCGCGGCCGGCGGGCGCCAGCCCACGGTGAGCGCGCCGACCAGCCGTTCTTCCCGGTGGTAGAGGGCGGCGAACCGCCCCTGTTCCGGGTCGCCGAGCACCTCGACGTGGTCGGCGTCCGGCACGCCGACGAACTGGATCCTGGTGCCGTAGAGCTCCGACCAGAAGTAGGGGACGGTCGCGAAGGCGTGGCGCGGTCCTTCCGTCACCGCGTTGTGGCCGGCGACCGCGGCGCCCTCGGCCGCGCTGGTCCAGTGTTCGAGCCGCATCTCGCGGCCCACGGCGGCGTTGGGCCAGCGCGCCACGTCGCCGGCGGCGAAGACGCGTTCGGCGCCGGGCGAGAGGGTGGCGTCGCAGACCAGGCCGTCGCGGAGCGGCAGCCCCGAGTCGGCCAGCCACTCGGTGGCCGGGTCGGCGCCGACGCCGAGCACCAGCAGGTCGGCCGCGACGGCGGTGCCGTCCGACAGCAGCACCCGCTCCACGCGCCCCTCGCCCTCGACGCCCACCACCTCGACGCCGCACCGCAGTTCGGTGCCGGCCCTGGCGTGCGCCAGGGCGCAGAGCGCGCCGACCCGCTCGCCGACGGCGCGGACCAGCGGGGTGGCGCGCGCCTCCACGACGGTCACCGGCAGCCCGCGCCGCCTGGCGGCCGAGGCCACCTCGGCGCCGACGAAGCCGCCGCCGACCACGACGGTGCGGGCGCCCGCGTCCAGCGCGGCCCGCACCGCCAGGGCGTCGTCCAGCGTCCGCACGGTGTGCGCCCCCGGCAGCCGGGGCACGGCGACCGGCCAGCGGGGGCGGGCGCCGGTGGCGATCACCAGCGCGTCGTAGCCGAGTGCGCGCTCCCCGAGCCGCACAAGACGGGCGTCCGGGTCGAGCCCGGTGGCCGGTTCGCCGAGCCGGAGTTCGACGCCGAGCTTCCGGTAGGCGGCGGGGCCGCCCGGCAGGTACTCGGGGACCGCGGGCGGCGTGCCCGGCGCGAGCAGGTCCTTGGTCAACGGGGGCCGGTCGTAGGGCGGGTGGGGCTCGGCCGCCACCAGCACCACCTCGCCGTCGAAGCCGGCGCGGCGCGCCGCCTCCACGGCGCGGAAGCCGGCCAGCGAGCCGCCGACCACGACCAGCCTTCGCCCGCTCACGCGGCCGCCCCCGCGCCGCTCACAGGCTCTGGCCGAGCAGGGTCCCGCCGGTGGCGTCGATCCACGCGCCGGTGATCCAGCGGGCGTCGTCGGACGCCAGGAAGGCGACCACGTCGGCGATGCCCTCCGGCTCCCCGAGTTCCTCGAAGACCGAGAGGCCGGAGAGCAGCCGGCGCAGCTCGGGCGCCTGGAGGAAGGGGTCGCCGTTGTCCACCACGCCGGGCGCCACGGTGTTGACGGTGATCCGGCGCAGCCCGAGGTGCCTGGCGAAGTGGAGGGTGATCATCTCGAGCGCCGCCTTGGCCATGGCGTGCGCGATCTCCTGCGGGTTGGCGAACCTGGTGAGCCCGGTGGAGATGTTGACGATCCGGCCGCCGCGCGGGATCAGGGGCAGCATCCGCTGGACGACGAAGAACGGCGCCTTGGCGTTGACCGCGATCATCCGGTCGAACTCGGCCGGGGTGACCATCTCGGGCGGCATGGTGGAGAGGATCCCGGCGTTGTTGACCAGAATGTCGAGTCGCTGCCGGTCGGTGTGCTCGGCGAGGCCCTTGGTGAGCCCCTCGAAGAGCCGGTCCGCGTCGCCCGGCACGCCGAGTTCGGCGACCACCGGGAAGGCCGTGCCGCCGGCCGCCCGGATGGCGGCGACGGTCTCGTCGAGCCCCGTGGTGTCGTCGCCGCAGTGCACGGCGACCAGCGCGCCGTCCGCGGCGAGCCGCCGGGCGGTGGCCGCGCCGATGCCCCGGCTCGATCCGGTGACCAGGGCGGTCCTGCCGGCGAGATCGGTCATGCCGCACTTCTCCTTGATCGGGGCCGTGGCTCTCCGAACCACCGGCACAGCGCACTGTCGAGGTCGCCGCCGCCACCGCCGGAGCCGGCGACCCACACCACATGGCCGTCGGGGCGCAGCAGGACGCAGGTCAGGCCGTCGAGCGGCCCGTCGCGCTCCGCCCGCGCGGCGGCGGTCACCGCCCGGTCCGCCCACGGCGCGGCCACGGCGGCGCGCGGCACGGCGCCGGGCGGCGGCAGGTCGGGCAGCACCCCGCGCCCGGCGGCGAGCAGCGCGGAGGTGTCGGTGGCGCCGTGCCCGGTCGTCAGGCGGGTGGGCGGCAGCCGCCTGCCGAGCAGCGGGTGGTCGCCGCCGCCGACGTCGTAGCGGATGTCGAGCCCGGCGATCATCGCCGCCAGGTGGCGGCGCACCGGGGGGAACGCCAGCAGCTCGGCGAGGACTTCGCGGAGCGGGTCCACGTCGTGCCCGCCGAGCAGCACCTGGGCCTGGGCCCTGATGTTGGTCAGGGTCCTGGCGCCGACCGGGTGGCGCTCCCGGTGGTAGCTGTCCAACAGTCCTTCGGGGGCGTGGCCGGCCACCGTGGCGGCGAGCTTCCAGCCCAGGTTGGCCGCGTCCTGCAGGCCGAGGTTGAGCGCCTGACCGCCCACCGGGAGCTGCGCGTGGGCGGCGTCCCCGGCGAGCAGCACCCGGCCGGCGCGGTAGTGGGCGGCCTGCCGGCTGGTGTCGTCGAAGGCGTTGACCCACAGCGGGGTGCCGTGCCCGATGGACTCGCCGGTGACCTCGGCCCAGACGTCGGCGACCTCGGCGAACGCCGGGTCGCCTGGCCGCTCGACGGGCGGGGCGCCGAACCGGTGGACCATCACCCTGGTCACCCCGTCGGGCCGTCTGGCGGCGACGGCGAGGCCCGCGGCGAGCCGCTCGAAGCGGCGGCCGCGGACGTCCACGCCGGCCACGTCGGCCCGGAGCATCTCCCGGCCGGCCGCCGCGCCGGGGAACGGGATGCCGGCCAGCTCGCGCACCGTGCTCCGCTCGCCGTCGCAGCCCACCAGGTAGTCGGCGCGGAGCGTCGACGCGCCCGCCGGGCCGGCCAGCCTGGCGGTCACCCCGGTCGGCTCCTGCTCCAGGCCGATCAGCTCGTGCCGGCGCCACACCCGGGCGCCGAGCCCCACCGCCCAGCCGGCGAGCAGCGCCTCGATCCGGGCCTGCGGGATCTTCCACAGGCCGGCGAACGGGCTCGGCAGCCCGCCGAGTTCCAGGGGGAGCCCGCCGAAGTGGCCCCTGGTCTCCCGGTCCTGGGCGCCGAGCCTGGGCAACAGGCCGCGCTGGTCCAGGAGTTCCATGGTGCGCGCGTGCACCGTCGAGGCCCGTGACTCGGTGGTCGGCTCGGCCAGCCGCTCGACCACCACCACGTCGGCGCCGCCGAGCCGCAGTTCGCCGGCGAGCAGCAGCCCGACCGGGCCCGCTCCGACGACCACCACCTCGGTGTCGGTGCCGCGCCTCCCGGCTCGCCGCCGGCCGCCGGCCTGGCCCGCCCGGCCGCTCACCTACGCCCCGCGCCGGAGCGCCGCTCCGCGTACTCCTTGGCGTGGCCGAGGGTGGCCAGGCTGTTGGTGCCGAGCGCCTGGCGGGCGAACTCCTTGGCCTGGTCGAGGGTGGTGCCGGCGCCGAGCACCGTCTCGATCTTCGTGGTGTCGATCACCACCGTGTGCTGGGAGGTGGCGACGACCTCGTCCCCGTCCGCCTCGAACGACCAGTGGCCGGTGTGCAGGGCGAGCAGCGGCGGCAGGGTGACCTGCTTGTAGTGGATCCGGTCCGGCAGGCAGACCCGGAAGGAGCGGGTGGTGTGGGTGGCGCCGTCCTTGGTGCGGGTGTCCATCTCCAGTTCCTGGAGCCCCGGGGTGTCCTCCACGCAGGAGACCCGCGCCACGTGCGGCAGCCGCCGCTCCCAGGCGCCGGCCTCGTTGACGAAGTCGTAGAGGTCCTTCGCCGAGCCGCGCACCCGGACGCTGTCCTCGAAGGCGATGGTGGTGTCCTCGCCGACGTCCCGCTCGATGTTGCCCTTGAGCGCGGCCAGCTCCGAGCGGCTGTTGCGGTCCACGGCCCGGTCGATCCAGGCCAGTTGCTCCGGGTCGTCGTCCACGGCGCGGTAGTCGTGCAGCAGGTGCACCAGGGAGTCGCGGTCACCGACCGGCTCCACGATCCAGGCGCCGCCCATCGCCGCCACCGGCGGGCTCGACACCTCCTGCCTGAAGTCGATCCGCAGCGCCCCCGAGTCCAGTTCGCGGCGCGAGGTCCAGCTCTTGGCCTGGCCGTTCGCGGTGGCCCAGATCCGGATCCGCTCGCTGTTCCCCTGGTGGCCGAGGTGGTCGACGTGGATGGTGGGCGGGAAGATCCGCGGCCAGTTGGTGACGTCGGCGATCAGCTGGTAGACGGCGGTGGCCGGCGCCTGGACCGCGATCTCGTGCCGCACGTTCCTGCTGGTTGGCTGCTGCTGCTCTGACACGGTCACGATCTCCTTCGATCCCTCAGAAGTTGCCGAGCCCGCCACAGACGTTGATGGCCTGGGCGGTGATGGAGGCGGCGGTGTCGGAGGCCAGGTAGCCGACCAGGCCGGCGACCTCCTCGGGCGTCGAGTAGCGGCCGAGCGGGATCTTCGCCTGGAACCTCTCGAGGATCGCCTGCTCGGTGGTCTCGTGGAACGCCGCGTAGCGGCTGCGGACCCCCTGGGCCATCGGGGTCTCGACATAGCCGGGGCAGACCGCGTTCACGGTGATCCCGGTCGGGGCCAGCTCGTTGCCCAGCGCCTTGGTGAAGCCGACGACGCCGTGCTTGGACGCCGAGTAGGGCGCGGCGAGCACGACGCCCTGCTTGCCCGCGGTCGAGGCGATGTTGATGATCCGGCCCCAGTCACGCTCCCGCAGCCCGCCGGTGGTGAGCACCTCGCGGGTCATCCGGAACACGCTGGTCAGGTTGGTGTTGATGACGTCGAGCCACAGCTCGTCCGTGAGGTCGGCGGTGACCCCGCCGCCGCCCCGGCCGGCGTTGTTGACCAGCACGTCGACCGGCCCGAACCGGTCGACCGCGGCGCGCACGAACGACCTGATCTGCTCGCCTTCGGTCACGTCGCACGCCGCGCCGTCCGCCTCGATGCCCTGGTCGAGCAGTTCCTTGACGGTGGCCTCGACGCCGTCGGTCCGCCGGGCGCACAGGAAGATCCGGTGCCCCCGCTCCCCCAGCGTCCGCGCCACGGCGAGCCCGATCCCGCTGGTCGCGCCCGTCACCAGGACGACGCGCCTCTCCTCGGTGGTGGCCATGCCACTGCCTCCCAGCTCTTCGATGAATGGGTCCTGGATGCATGAGTCCTCAGCACGTCGGGCGAAGCCCGCCGCGGTGCGGCGGCGCCCCGAGGGGCGCGGGACGGTGCGAGGTACGGGGAACGCTCCGCCGGGCACTCCGTGCGGGGGCACCCCGCACGGACGGAGTCCGGGGGCGGCTCCGCCGCGTGGGCGCGACCAGCCACGACGGCGCGCCGGCGACGAACGGCCCGCCGCGGCACTTCCAGCGGAGCGCCTACGCCGAAGCGCCGGCCGCCAGCCGGTCGTTGACCAGGTCGATCAGGGCGCGTGGCGTGGTCGCGTCGGCCAGGCTCTCGTCGCTGAGTGCCACGCCGAACTCGCGCTGGAGCCGGCTGCCGGCCTCCATCAGGGCGAGCGAGTCGTACCCCAGGTCGTCGAAGGGGGTGTCGGTGATGTCGCCGCCGAGGTCCATGCCCTCGTCGGCGCCGGCCGCCTCCAGCAGGATGCGCCGCAGGTCGTCCAGGGTCATCTGTGCGTCAGCCATGGTTCTTCCTTCCGTTGGGGGGTTCCGTCCTGGGGAGGTCGCCCGGTGCGTCGGGGCGCCTCAGGCGGCGCGGACGACGAGCGCCGAGTTGAATCCGCCGTAGCCGCGGGCGACCACCAGCGCGGTGGTCACCGGGACCCGCCTCGGCTCGGCGACCACCAGGTCGATCCGGTGGCGCGCGTCCGGCGAGACCCCGACGGTCGGCGGGATCACCCCGTCCCTGATCGAGAGCAGGGCGGTCGCCACGTCGAGCGGCCCGCCGCCGGAGTTGAGCCGGCCGGTCATCGTCTTCGGCGCGGTCACCGGCACCGCGCCGGCGCCGAACACCTCGACGAGCGCCGCCGCCTCGACGTCGTCGAGTTCGGGGACGGCCGCCGCGTCGGCGAAGACCACGTCCACGTCGCCCGGCGCGACGTCGGCGTCGCGCAGCGCCTGCTCGACGGCGCGGCGCAGCGCGGGCGGCCGGCCGCTGTCCGGCGCGGGGTCGAACGAGGCGCCGTAGCCGGCGATCTCGCCGTAGTTCACGGCGCCGCGGGCCTCGGCCGACACGGCGTCCTCCAGCACCAGCAACGCCCCGCCCTCGCCGGGGACATGGCCGCCGGCGGCCGCGTCGAACGGCAGGTAGGCGCGCCCGGGATCGTCGCTGGTGCTGAGCCGCCGCCCGGCCAGGTGGGCGACCCAACCCCAGGAGCAGAGCGAGGAGTCGACCGCGCCGGAGAGCATCAGCGGGGTGCCCTTGCGGACCAGCCGGCGCGCCTGCCCGAGGGCGTCGAGCCCGCCGGCCTGCTCGCCGACCAGCACCCCGCTCGGCCCGCGCATCCCGTTGCGGATCGAGAGCTGGCCGCTGTTGACGGCGTAGAACCAGGCGAACGACTGGTACGCGCTGACGTACCCGTTCCCCTTGTTCCACATGTTCCGCAGCTCGCGCTCGCCGAACTCGTAGCCGCCGGCCGAGGCCGCCGTCAGCACGCCCATGTCGAACGACGGCCACTCCGCCGGCCGCACGCCGGCGTCGGCGAGCGCCCAGTCGCCGGCGACCAGGCTGAGCCTGGTCATGTGGTCGGTCTGCGGCAGCATCCGGCCCGAGAGGTGGTCCCCCGGCACGAAGTCGTCGATCTCGCCGGCCAGCCTGGCCGGGTAGCCGCGGGCGTCGAAGCGGGTGATCTCGGCCAGGCCGCCGCGCCCGGCGAGGGTCGCCGCCCAGTAGGGCTCGGTGCCCAGGCCGTTGGGCGCCAGCACGGCGAGCCCGGTGACGACGGTCTTGACGGGCCTGCCGCTCATGCCGCCCTCCGCAACACCATGGCGCTCTGGAAGCCGCCGAAGCCGCTGCCGACGGTGAGCACCGTGTCGGTGCGCCACTCCCTGGCGGTGACCGGCACGTAGTCCAGGTCGCACTCGGGGTCGGGCGTGGTCAGATTGGCGGTGGGCGGCACCACGTCGTGCTCGATCGCCAGCACGCAGGCGGCGATCTCGATGGTGCCGATCGCGCCGAGCGAATGCCCGATCATCGACTTGATGGAGCTGACCGGCGTCCGGTAGGCGTGCTCGCCGAGCGTCGCCTTGAAGGCGGCGGTCTCGTGCCGGTCGTTCTGCTTGGTGCCCGAGCCGTGCGCGTTGACGTAGTCCACGTCCGTGGGGGCGATCCTGGCCTCGTCCATCGCCGCCCTGATCGCCTCGCTCATCTCCTTGCCGTCGGGCCGCAGCCCGGTCATGTGGTAGGCGTTGGAGCGGGTGGCGAACCCGGCGACCTCGGCGAGGATCCGGGCGCCGCGCCGCCGCGCGCTCGCCAGCTCCTCGAGCACCAGCACGGCCGCGCCCTCGGCGAGGACGAAGCCGTTGCGGGTGGCGTCGAAGGGCCGGGAGGCGTGCTCGGCGTCGTCGTTGCGGGGCGTGGTGGCCTTGATCGCGTCGAAGCAGGCCACGGTGATCGGGGAGATGGGCGCGTCGGTGGCGCCGGCGATCATGACGTCGGCGCTGCCCTCCCTGATCAGTTCGACGGCGTGGCCGACCGAGTCGAGCCCCGAGGTGCAGCCGGTGGAGACGACCGTGACCGGGCCCTCGGCGCCGACCTTCCAGGCCACCTCGGCGGCGAACGAGCTGGGCACGAAGTGCCCGTAGAGGTGCGGCACGGTGTAGGCGTGGTCGACGAGTTCGAGCCGTCCGTCGTCGCTGGCGACCCGGTACTCCTCCTCCAGGCTCATGGTGGCGCCGACCGCGCTGCCCACCACGACGCCGACGCGCGCCGGGTCGAGCGCGGCGAACTCCAGGCCGCTGTCGGCCACGGCCTCGTTCGCGGCGGCCACCGCGAGCTGTGCGGCGCGGTCCATCCGTCGCGTCTCCCGCGGGCCGAGGCCGTGCGCCGCCGGGTCGAAGTCGACCTCGGCCGCCACCCGGGAACGGAACGGGCTCGCGTCGAAGAAGGTCAGCGGCCGGGTCGCGGTCCGGCCCTCGCTCAGCAGGCCCCAGAAGTCCTTCACGCCGACGCCGCCGGGCGCCAGCACCCCAACACCTGTGATGACAACTCGACGCCCCATGGGACGTCACCTCCTGATCTGGATGTGACCCGAGGGGTCGTCAGGCGGACGGTGCCCAGTGGTAGAAGCGACGTGCCATGGCGTCGGCGGGCGACCGCCAGGTCTGGGGGTCGTAGGGGTCGATGTAGGGCCGCAGGTCGGCGCTGATCCCCTGGAAGAGGGGGTGCGACCTGGCCTCCTCGATGCCCCGCTCGCCCTGTTCGCCCTCGAAGTCCTGGAGGTGGAAGTAGAGGCCCTGGTAGGTGAACAGCTCCCGGCGCCTGGTGCCCATCAGACCCGGCATCTCCGTCGCGTCGAACTCGGCGAAGAGCTTGGCCACGTCCGCCGCGGACTCGGGACGCATCCGCGCCACGATCAGTGTGCTGTGCATCGCTTCCCCTGTCTCTGTGACCCCGGCCTGGCAACCGGGTCCTGTTCGTTGGGTGTTGGTGCCGTGGTCGGCCGGCCGATCAGCCGACGTCGGCCAGCGTGGCGAGCCCCCGCTCCCAGACCGGCCACGGGTCGCGTCCCGGCGGCGGCATCAGCGGCACCACCAGGCTGAGTCCGGCGCGCACCGAGGGGTGGCGCCTGGCGATGGTGGCCAGGCCGTTGCCTGGCCCGGTGTCGACGAAGAGGAACCCCTCGTCGGCCGGGAGCCCGGCCAACGCCGGCCAGAACAGCACCGGTTCGCTCATCAGCTGGGCCCAGAACCCGGCGTCCACCGCCTCCTCCGGCTCGACGGTCCTGGCCGTCCTGGCCGAGAGGACCGGGGTGTCGGGGGCCCGCAGCCGCTCGGCGGCGATGGCCTTCTCGAACTCCCTGGCCGCCTCGGCCAGCACGGGCGAGTGGAACGGCTGGTGGGCGCGGACCCGGACGCAGGTCAGGTCGGCGGCCCTGGCCGCCTCGGCCGCCAGTGTCAACTCCGCCTCGGGCCCGGCCAGGATGGTCTGCGCGGGGCCGTTGACCGCCCCGACGGCGAGCCCCGCGGCGGCCCACCGCGCCGTGATCAGCTCGGCGACCCGCTCGGGGGAAGCGGCCACCGCCAGCATGCCGCCGGGTGGCGCGCCGGCCAGCGCCGCGGACCGGCCGCGCAGGATCCGCGCCCCGGCCGCCGGTTCGAAGACCCCGGCGAGCGCGGCGGCCGCCAACTCCCCCACGCTGTGCCCGAGCAGCAGCCCTGGCCGCAGCCCGCGCTCGATCAGCACCCGGCCCACGGCGTGGCCCATGGCGAAGAGCAGCGGCTGGGCCCGCGGCCCGTCGTCGATCGGCAGGGTCGGCGCGTCGCTGAGCCAGTCGGCCCGCAGGCGTGCGCCCTCCTCGCCCATCGCCGCGAAGAACGCGTCCATCGCCTCGGCGAAGACCGGCTCCCGCCGGTAGAGCGGCACTCCCATGCCCTGGTGCTGCGCGCCCTGTCCCGGCAGCAGCAGCACGATCCTTCGGCTCATCCGTCCTCTCCCCTCGGTGGCGTGGCTCCCCCGGCCGGCGGGTACGGGGGGCTCAGCCCGCCCACCCCGGCGTCTCGAGCACCTCGACGACCGCGCACGAGAAGCTGAACCCGGCGCCCACCCCGACCAGCAGGCAGCGGCTGCCCGGGCCGGCCGCGCCGCTGGTGACCAGGTGGTCGAGCCCGGCGAACTGGTCGCCCGCGCCCAGGTGTCCCACGGTGCGGCTCCAGGGCCAGGTGGTGCGTTCCGGGTCGATCTCGTACCTGCTGAAGTAGCTCGCCGACAGCCGCCGGAAGCCCAGGTGCGGCAGCACCAGCCAGTCGATCTCGGCGAGTTCGAGATCGGCGTCGGCCAACGCCTGCTTCAGCGCCTCCTGTTGCCCTGAGCCCAGGTGGGAGGTGGCCAGCGAGCGGCCGGTCTCGGCCAGGAACTCGTCCTTGCACGCCGCCAGGTCGACCCGCTCCCGGTGGCTGAACGGCACCGGCCCGAACGGGGCCGAGCCGCGGTGCATCCCCTCCAACTCGGGCCGGGACGCGGTGGCCAGGCTGCGCACCCGGGCGAAGCCGCGCCTCGTGGAGAGCACCAGCGCCGAGCCGCCGTCCCCGTAGACGGTGCCCGGGTCGCTGCGCCACCGGTCGAAGCCCGGCGGGCAGAACCGGTCACCCGCGGTCAGCAGCGCGGCGGTGCGGCCAGGCTCGGCGCGCAGGTAGGCGGCGGCCAACTCCATCGAGGCCATCCCGCCGTTGGAGACCTGCCCGACGTGCAGCGCCGGGCACTGGTTGCCGACGGCGACCCGCTGCACGTAGGAGGCGGGCGCCCACAGCTCCTGCCCCTGGTGGTAGATCGAGGCGTGCAGCACGATGTCGATCTCGGCCGGCGAGAGGTCGGAGCGCTCCAGCGCCTTCCGGCCGGCGGCGGCCGCCAGTTCGGGGCCGGACTCGCCCGCCGAGACGGTCACCGAGGCGACCCGGAGCGAGCTCGCGAGCGCCGGCTCGACCAACCCGTCGGCGACGGCCCGCGCCACGCTCATCGGCGCCGGCAGCCGGGTGCCGGTGGCGGCGACGTACAGCCCTTCGTATCTCATTCAGGACTCGCCAGCGCGCCGCAGGGCGCCTACCGGGCACACCCGCACCGCCGCCTCCGCCGGGTCCTCCTGGCCGGCGGGCACCGTCTCCGAGAACCTGACCACCAGTTCGCCGTCGTCGTCGAGCCCGAACAGGGCGGGCGCCGCGTCCTCGCAAAGACCGTGGCCCTCGCAGCGGGCCCGGTCGACGAATACCTTCACCGTTCCTCCAGCCTCCGGCCGCCTCCGGCCGGTCGCCTCACGTGGACGCCTTGAGCGTCGCCGGCAGTGTGGTGATCGCCCTGATGGTGTTGTGGACCCGGTACTCCGGCTGGCCCACCTCGATCGCCTCGACCTTCTCGGCCAGCGCCGTCAGCAGCGCGTGGCCCTCGAGCCTGGCCAGGCCCTGGCCGACGCAGCCGTGGATGCCGTGGCCGAACCCGACGTGGGTGTTGGCGTTGGCGCGGGTGACGTCGAAGGTCTCCGGCTCGTCCCAGTGCCGCTCGTCCCGGTTGGCCGAGGCGTAGACGATCAACGCCCGGGAACCGGCGGGCAGCACGGTGCCGCTCAGCTCCCGGTCCCTGGTGACCGTCCTGGCCAGCGCGCGGATCGGGGTCTCCAGGCGGATGACCTCGTTGAGCGCGTTGGGGATCAGCGCCGGGTCGTCCCGGATCGCCCGCCACTGCTCCGGGTGTTGGCCGAGGAACAGCATCGCGCTGGTCAGCGCGGAGACCGTGGTGTCGAGCGACGGCACCAGGTAGTCGCCGATCAGCGCCGGCAGCAACTGCTTGCTGACGGTGCCCTCCTGGGCGGCCGCCACCAGGTCGTCGCCCCAACTCCCCGGCCGCAGCCGGCCCGGCTGCACGATCTCGGCCATGAAGGCCCACATCCCGGCCAGCACCGGGATGTCCGCCTCGGCCCGCTCGTTCATCGGGCCGAGCGCGTTGAACCCGGCCGACGCCCAGGCCAGGAAGTGCTCCCGGCCCTCGGTCGGCCAGCCGAGCAGGTCGGGCACCACGGAGAGCGGGAAGAGCTGGGCGAAGTCGACCACCGCGTCGAAGCTGCCGCGCTCGACCAGCCGGTCGATCAGGTCGTCGGCGAGCCGCTGGAAGTCCTCGCGGTGCGCCCGCAGCGCCTTCGGGGTGAGCGGGCCGCCCATCACGCCGCGCACGTGGTCGTGGTAGGGCGGGTCGCTGACCAGCGCGCTGCCCTTCATCTTCTGGTTGAGCCGCTCGTTGAGCGCGACCCCGGAGCCCGAGGCGAACGAGTCGTGGTCGTGCAGCGCCTCGTAGACGTCGTCGTACCTGGTCACGGCGTAGACCTGGTACCGCTCGAGCCAGACGGCGGGGCCCAGGTCACGCAGCTCGCGATAGGCGGCGTACGGCGCCTTGATGACCTCCTCGGACCACAGGTCGATGTCGGATCGGGGGATCGTCGGCGTCACGGTGATTGCCCTTCTCTCGTCGCCTTCGGCACCGGCCGCGCGGCCCGCGGGCATGCCGGGGGGACGGCCCGGAGGTCGTGGAGGTGGCCGTGGTGGAGGTGGCCGCGCCGGCGCGCCGCCGGCGTGGGCCTTCGGTCTCGGCAGGGAGCGGGTCACGCCGCGGAGCCCGCCTCGTTCGCCAAGGTCAGGGGGCGTTTTCCCGGAACTGGAGGGGCGGGAGGGGCCGATGGCCCGGCGTGCTGTGGACGCACGTCCGCCGCTGGCCGAAGAGCGTGACACACGTCCAACGTCGATGTCAAAGCCCGAAAAGCGAGGAAGGCGCCGCTCGCTCGACGGCGCCCGATACCCACCGGATTCGCACCCCGCCCCGGCCCCGGAGGAACACCCGGGACACAGCAGTTCAAAACCCGGCACGACACGACCGAAGCGGCCTCCCGACCCTTTTCGCCCCGCCCGCCAGAAGCCGCCAGCAAACCGACACGATGGAAAAGCCGGGCCGGCCACGGGATACCCACCGTCACCCCGGGCCTGCCCACCTGAAGAGAGCACGTCAGCCATTGATCGGCGGAAGCCGATGATAAGACCGCCCGCCCCAGAGGTTTATCCGCATACCCGTCGCGGATTTCCGACGCCCGGGCCGCCGCACCCCACTCACCGAATAGCGACCCCGCGGACGTATCACCGCAGGTCCACCGATCCACCGAGCGGGCCGTGCCCCCCGGCCACACCGGGCCGGCGCCCCGAATCCGCCGGAACCTCACTGACCTGTGAAAACACCACGCCTGCGCGCGAGTCGAGCGCGACCCACCCCCACCCCGAGCAGCACGCCAAACTCCCCATGGGAGTGATGTACATCACATCGGATCCCTATGGGTTCACACGTTGGCAATGTGTTCTCATACCTCGGGGTTAGTCAAGTGCCGCGACAATGACTCGCCGAATCACCACATGCAGTGACCATGCAAGGTGATTCAGGGCCCGCGGCGCGAACGTTGAATTCACAACTTGAACCCATCGGGAATGAGCCCTCCCTCTTTCCCGATGGAAATGGTTGAAAGTCTCCAATAATTCCATGCAGCACGGGGGTAATGGATGTCGGAGTTATCATGTGCCGCACCAAGACTGAAAACGGGTCGGGGAGCGAGGTGCGGGCGCCCAGTGGTGCCCGGCCTCGCCGTCTGTCCCACCTGCCGGCAGTGTGTCGAGGCGGTACTCGCCGGGCTGCCGAAGCTCTACCTGGCCAGTGAGACCGCACTGGCCCGCCCGCCGCGCCCGATGATGACCGAACGGGTGAGCGGCAGCGCACCACAGGGCCTCCCGATCAACGAGGCCGCCGCCAGCGCACGAACCGATCTGCTCCATGTGACGGCCGCCTGGGCCGGACTCGCGGTGGAGGAGTTCGGGCTCGCCGCCCCGGCGCGGCGCACCGTGGACGAACTCGCCGCGTTTCTCTCCCGCCATCTGGACCGGCTGCTCGCGCACCCCGCGGCCGCCGAATTCCTGGCGGAGATCGACGCGGTGAGCCGGGCCGCGCGCCGGGCTCTGAACGGCGGCCCGTCCCGAAGGGTCGACGTGGGGGGATGCCCCCACCCCGGCTGCGAGAGCCGCGTCACCGTCCGCTTCCACGGCCACGGCCCCACGCGCCACCACGTGGCGTGCGACAGCGGCCACACCTGGCCCGCCCAGCAGTGGCTCCTGCTGGCCCACCGGTTGGGACGGGCGGGCTGGCGGCGGGAGTCGACGCCGGCCGGCACGGCGGGAGGTCGCGGGTGAGCGGGGCCTCGGAACCGCTGCGCCCCGTCACCACCGAACTCGCCGCGCTCGCCGTCGGCGTGACCCGCGCGACCATCCGCAAGTGGGCCAGCCGGGGAAAGATCACCCGCTACGGCTCGCCAGGCCGCGCGATCTACGACCTCGACGAACTCATGGCCATCGCGATCCGCAGGAACGGCGGCGCTCCGCTGCCGGGTTCCTGCTACGGAGAGAAGGGACTGTCGATCGATCTCGACCAGTGAACGGCCGCCGGCGGACGAGGCGTTCGACCCGGATGCCTCGTGCCGCCGTCGTGGTAGGCCGTGTGGGACTCGAACCCACAACCAACGGATTAAAAGTCCGCTGCTCTGCCAATTGAGCTAACGGCCCGTAGGGAGCAGCATAGCCCGGCCCTCCTCGCTCCCGGTGGGGGCGAGGAGGGCCGAACGCGCGTCGGACGGGCGGGTGGTCAGTCGCGCTTCCAGCGCGGCTTGTCGGACCGGCGGTCGAACGACGACGACGGACGGTCGTCGCGGAAGCCGCCGGGGCGACGGTCGTCACGGCGGAACCCGCCGCCACGCTCGCCGTCCCGCCGGTCGAAGTCGCGGCGCGGGCCGCCGTACGAACGGCGCTCGCCGCCGCGGTCGCCTTCCCTGCGGTCGCGGTCGTCACGGTGGAAGCCGCCGCCACGCCGGTCGTCGCGGTGGAAGCCGCCGCGGTCGCCGCCTTCCCTGCGGTCCCGGTCGTCGCGCCGCCCGTAGGGCCGGCGGTCGCCCCGGTCCCGGTCGCGGTCGTCACGGTGGAAGCCGCCGCCACGCCGGTCGTCGCGGTGGAAGCCGCCGCG